>JBIKWV010001095.1:0-3548 GCA_044356135.1 Elainellaceae cyanobacterium | reverse complement strand
ATGGATCAGCATTCCAAGCCCATCGCATGTCTCACGCTGGACGCGCCGGGCGGCAGCGAGAAACCGAGATGGCATGGCGCCGTAGCGCAGATCAACGCAGCGTGCTGAAACGTCTGTAAAATCCCAAGCGATGGCGGAATCATCGCTCATGGAATTAATAATCAAACTGGCGTTTTGCATGGCGTCACGCAGGACTGACCAATCTTGATAGTCAATCGCGGAGCGTGTGCAATCAAGCCTGTTCAAATCCGCCGCTAGCGCTTGCGCCCGGCTTGCTGTGCGATTGATAATTGTGACGTGCTGCTTCCGCTGTGCCAGGGCGTAGGCAACCGCACGCGCCGCACCGCCTGCGCCGATCAACAAGACCGGCTGGGTGGGTTGGAACAAATCAGGCCAGCGATCTTCAAGCGATCGCGCAAAACCATCGGCATCGGTATTGAACGCGGCGGCAACGCCAGCACCGTCAAACCGCAGGACATTGGCGGCGCGCAGATCAGTAGCGATGGGGCAGGCGCTGGCTGCAAGCCGGAAGGCGGCTTCCTTGTGCGGCACGGTGACATTAACGCCAGCAAAGCCAAGGACGCCCAGCTGCGAAAGAGCCGCAGCCTCTCCTACCCGCAACGCCACATACACAGCATCAATCCCGTGATCATACAGCCAGCCATTTTGCATCACCGGCGACAGCGACCGCGCCACTGGATCGCCAATGACGCCATAGAGTTTTGTGCGCGCGGTGATCATCGACCCGCCAATCCATGATCGCGGAGAAAGGCGAGGATTTGAAGCAATGGCAAACCGAGGATCGAAAAATAATCGCCATCGACCCGCGAGAATAATTGCACCCCGCGGCCTTCAATTTGATAAGCGCCGACGGAAGTCAGGGCGGCATCCCCAATTTCATCGAGATATGTTTCCAGAAACGGATCGCTGAATTCGCGCATCGTGATTTGAGGTGTATCCATAAAGCGCGCGATGACAGCACCATCCTTCGCGATCACTGCCGCCGTAAGCAAAGTGTGCGTTTTACCCCGCAAGGCCTGCAATGAGGCGCGCGCCTCATCACGATCCTTCGGCTTGTCGAACACATCCGATCCCAACGCCAACATCTGGTCAGCGCCGATCACAAAACCACTTTTTTTGCGGGAAACCGAAAGCGCCTTCACCTCTGACAATGCGTCGGCCTGATCGCGCGGGGATAACCCTTCAGTGCGCAGGCCCGCCTTGATCGCATCTTCATCAATCAATGGCCGTGCGGTAAAAATGGTAAGGCCCGCATCGCGCAACACCTTAGCGCGCGTTGCACTGCCCGACGCCAAGATCAACGCCTCATGCATGGCCGCGCTCACGACGACGATCAGCAATCATATTCATCACGGCAGCCGCCGTTTCTTCCACTGAGCGGCGCGACACATCGATCACCGGCCAATCATGGCGTTCAAACAATCGCTGCGCCTGGATGATTTCCTGGCGAATGACACTGTCATCTACATACGAGGTTTCCCGTGTTTCTTTCATCGTCGCTAACCGATTGCGACGCACATGCACGAGGCGATCCGGGGTAATGGTTAAACCCACCACCAAAGGCGCCGACGGGCCAAATAAAACATCCGGTAGTATTTGATTTGGCACCAATGGGATATTTGCAGCCTTCACCCCGCGATTGGCGAGATAAACGCAGGTAGGCGTTTTTGATGTGCGACTCACGCCCAGCAAAACAACATCAGCGTTGGCGATTTCAACCGTGGCCTGCCCATCATCATGACCCATCGCAAAATTCAACGCATCAATGCGGCGGAAATAATCGGCATCGAGCACGCGGCTTGCACCAATGCGGTGATTTAATTCCTGACCTAGATACCGTTGCATCATATCGAGCACCGAATCGAGGATCGCGACACAGGGCACGTTGAGTTCCTTGCAGCGCGCCTCGAGCCGCCCGCGCAGATCGTCATTGGAAATGGTGAACATCACGACGCCCGGCGCGGCTTCGATTTGAATCAGGACGCGTTCCAACTGCTTCTGTGATCGGATCAAATAATAGGTGTGCTCCAGCGGGAGGATCCGATCGAATTGGGCGCAGCTGGCGCGCATAACGCCGGCCAGGGTTTCGCCAGTGGAATCGGAGACCAGATGCACATTGAAGTAGGTGGCAAGGTGATGAGTCATGTTGGCGATGTTGAGCCTTGTGATTGCAGCCGCGATGCTGTGCATAAGCTGTGGAGAGTCTCGGGATCAATTGCAAATCTTGCTGGATGGACAGGGGCGGATGGATGCGGTCGCGCTTTCATCCCCAAGCCCGTTCGCGGGCAATTCCATGTTTGCCCACAGGGAGGCCTTTGGCTAACCGATTGTGGCACGGCATGGGGACAACATGGTTAACCCAGCTTAACGAATCCGGCTTTCTGAAAGGTCAAGTGCTATGGATAGGCTGTGGATTATACTGGGATAAGTCACCTGCTCTCGCGCCTTGCGACCCTTTACCCAAGCCCCTATCACCATCGCCCTTTTTATCCCTAAAGGGAATTCAGACTCTTTAGTTGGAATCGGATAGGCCTAGCGAATGATTGCGCAGACCTCAAAACCCATGCTTCGCGTCTTGGCGGGCGAGCGGCTGGAAAGGCCGCCTCTCTGGATCATGCGTCAGGCTGGCCGATACCTGCCAGAGTATCGAGAAATCCGTAAGCAAGCCAAGACCTTCCTGGATTTCTGCTACGCCCCGAGCCTGGCTACGGAGGCTGTGCTGCAGCCCCTGCGGCGATTTGATTTGGATGCTGCGATTCTGTTTTCCGACATTCTGGTGGTGCCGGATGGGCTGGGTCGTGCCGTGCGGTTTGAGGACGGCGAAGGCCCCCGCCTTGACCCCTTGGCCGATGAGCCGGACTGGCGGCTTGGCGATCCGCTGCAAGCGGTGCAGCGGCTCGGCCCGGTTTATGAGACGGTGGAGCGGATCAAGGGCCACTTGGCCCCGCACATCACGCTGATCGGGTTTGCTGGAGCGCCCTGGACCGTCGCCACCTATATGATCCAAGGCCGCGGCGGGGACAAAGATGTCGCACGGAAGATCGCGTATCAGCGCCCGGAGGATGTCGATCGCTTGTTGACAGTTCTGGCGGAAACCACCGCTTTGCACCTGGCGGCGCAAGTGAAGGCTGGCGCTGAATGCCTGCAGCTGTTTGAGAGCTGGGCGGAGGGTCTGTCTTCGGCCCTGTTTGAGCGGCTGATCATGCGGCCCAATCGTCTTGTGTTGGATCGCCTGCGCGCCGTGGGCGTGACGGTTCCGGTGATAGGGTTCCCGCGCGGTGCGGGCCATCATCTTGCGACCTATGCCGGGTTGCCGATCCAGGGCCTTGGCCTCGATACCAGTGTGCCGCTGGAGCAGATCTCCCGAACCACGCGACCGGATCTGGCCCTGCAGGGCAATCTTGATCCGATGTTGTTGGTAGTCGGGGGCCAAGCCCTGGAAACCGGTGTGCGCGACACTCTCGCCGCGGCGGGGTCTGCGCCCCACATCTTCAATCTCGGGCACGGGATTACGCCGGACGCATCGC
>JBIKWV010000721.1:0-3549 GCA_044356135.1 Elainellaceae cyanobacterium | reverse complement strand
TGAATGTAACGTTGCTTAAGACAGCTTTTCTTCCCTCCTGTTCCCCACTCCATAACCGAGGGGTGATCAACAGTAACTGTTTGGCTGGAATCGGAATCACTAAAACCAGATCGCTCAGGTCTTTCAAGTGGTAGGTAAGGCGATCGCACTTCTATCGAAAATCGGTGGAGGAGTTGCGCCGATGTGATCCTCTGGGGCGCTTTTTATCTCTCAATTTGCTGGCTCAAAACTGGAACTCCCCCATCCGGGTTTCATCTATCGCTCGTTTCTCAGGCAGTTTCTTCGAGCAAAAACTGGGGCTACCCGATCGATCTCTGGCTTATCACCCTCTCTTTCTCACCCTGGTTTAGGGGAGGTGCCCGATCAGTCTCTGGCTTATCACCCTCTCTTTCTCGCCCCAGTTTAGAAAAAATTTATCGGGGCAAGCTGGGTCTATCCCCCCAATGTTGAGCTGGGGATATTTGAGGAGGGAGTCTGCCGTCCGCCCCGCAGTTCCGGTCGGTTTCCCCCTTCCTTTACCAGATTTGTTCACCTGCATAGGCGGTTCTCCCTACCTGAAGTAGGGGGAATTCCCGTATTGGCAACCGTAGGAAAGTTCTTTACAGTCTGGGTAGATAAAAGACGGTATTTGAAGAGCAACGGCGTTGTTCAGGTAGTTTCGGTAGTTGTAATTCATTTCGGAGGTCTGATTCACCGACCGGAATTCTTTCCCATTCCTGTAGAGCAACCGCTTCTCCTCAAATCTTCCCAACGCCAGGACTGCCTAGCCCTCAGGATGGATGACCCACAAGGAGGCACTGCGTAGATACTAAACACAGGCAAATGTAAACCCTTTATCAATTCAAGAGTTGTTTGGGAGCGTTTAAGTTCCCCTCTGTAGAAACAGCCCTGTTGCGGATCGGGTATTCGTCACGTCTGAATGTATTAGGAGATTGATCATGCGGATTGCTCAGATTGCACCGTTATGGGAAAGAGTTCCCCCCCCTGCTTACGGCGGTACCGAGCTGATTGTCGGGTTACTCACCGATGAACTTGTGCGCCGGGGGCATGACGTTACCCTGTTTGCATCGGGTGACTCGCTGACGCTGGCGAAATTGAAATCCGTTCATCCCCGCGCCCTGCGGTTAGACCCTAAAGTTAAGGAATACGCCATTTACGAAATGCTGGAACTCAGCCAGGTGTATGAGCGAGCCAGCGAATTTGATCTCATCCATTCCCACGTCGGCTGTGCGGCGTTGCCCTACTGTAATTTAGTGAAAACTCCGACTGTCCACACCCTGCACGGCGTTTTTACCCCCGATAACGAGAAGCTGTTTACTCACGCGAAAAGTCAACTCTATATCAGTATTTCAAACACTCAACGGGAGCCACAGCTCGGGCTGAACTACGTGTCTACGGTCTATAACGGCATTGATGTCGATGCCCACGAATTTCACCCGGAGCCGCAAGATCCCCCCTACCTCGCCTTTCTAGGACGGCTCTCCCCCGAAAAAGGTCCCCATCTGGCCATCCAGATTGCCAAAGAAACAGGCTGGGTCTTGAAGATGGCAGGCAAAATTGACCCCGTCGATCAAGCGTTTTTTGAGCAAGAACTGAAACCACAGATTGACGGCAAACAGATCCAGTACCTGGGAGAGGCCGATCATTTCCAGAAGAATCAACTGATGGGAAATGCAGTCGCTACGCTCTTCCCGATCACCTGGCGCGAACCGTTTGGCCTGGTGATGGTGGAATCGATGGCGGCAGGCACACCCGTGATCGCCCTGGAACTTGGCTCCACCCCGGAAGTCATTGCTCACGAAAAAACCGGATTTCTGTGCCGCACGGTTGAAGACTGCATCGCAGCCCTTGGCCGCATTCGGGATCTCGATCGCCATGCCTGTCGCCAGTATGTACAAGACCATTTCAGCGTGCAGCGCATGGTGGATGGCTATGAGGAAGTGTACCGACAGATTGTGGCGGAACGGTTCGCCACCAACGGACACCTGAAGGACGCAGCACTGAGCAGCGCCAAACAGTAACGGTTGTGTCGTTGGTCTGGCATTGAATGGGGTAAAGCACGGTGCAAAGTGTCGGGCTTTATCCCAGAAATTATCCGTCCTGAGGCGGAAACTCGTGTCGTTGATTGATGAGGTGAAAAAGATGAATTATCCCAACAATCAGGCTGGGACACCCAAACATCGCCCTGCAAAGGCTGCTTTTGTTTCCAGTCGATCGCACATTCCTTCTCGGCAGGCGATCGCCCTGATTTCAGACCACGGCGACCCTGCAGCCGACATTGGGAAAGAAGAAGCGGGCGGACAGAATGTCTATGTCCGCCGTGTCGGAGAGGCGCTGGCCAGACTGGGCTGGCAGGTGGACATGTTTACCCGCAAAGCGAATCCGGATGATCCGGCGATCGTTCACCATTCACCCCACTGTCGCACCATCCGATTAGTGGCAGGGCCAGAGGAATTTGTTCCCCGCGACCATCTTTTTGAATATATGCCGCTGTTTCTAGAGGCGTTCCAGAAGTTTCAGAGCAAGGAGTGTCTCAACTATCCGCTGATCCATACCAACTACTGGATGTCGGCGTGGGTGGGACTGCAACTGAAGCAGCAGAGCAATATTCAACTGGTACACACCTATCATTCGCTGGGCGCGGTAAAATATCGCACGGTGCTGAAGCAGCCCCCGATCGCCGACACCCGTTTGAGCGTGGAGCGTTCCATTCTCCAGAATGCGAACTGCGTGGTGGCAACCAGTCCCCAGGAGCGGCAGGCATTGCGCAGCCTGGTGTGTGACCAGGGAGTTGTTGAGGTGATTCCCTGCGGTACTGACCTGGAGACATTTCGAGCGCTGCCGAAGAATGACGCACGTCGAATTCTGGGATTCAGTTCTTCCGAGAATATTGTTCTCTATGTGGGCCGGTTTGACCCGCGCAAGGGCATTGAAACGCTGGTGAGGGCATTTGCGCAACTGAACCGGGAGTCGCATGAGAGCGGGCTATCGCTCCACCCCCTGCGGCTGGTCATCGTTGGCGGCAGTGACCCCAATCGCCCCGATGGGGAGGAACGTCAGCGCATCGGCCAACTGGTGCGCGAACTGGGAATTGCCCATCAAACTGATTTTGTTGGGCAGGTGGGACACGATCGCCTGCCACTGTATTACACCTCCGCTGATGTGTGTGTGGTGCCCAGCGAGTACGAGCCGTTTGGCCTTGTGGCGATCGAGGCGATGGCCTGTGGCACGCCTGTAGTGGCCTCGGATGTGGATGGCCTCAAATTTACCGTCGTCCCCGAAGAAACCGGGCTACTGGTGCCGCCACGCAATGTCGAAGGCTTTTCCAGCGCCATTCAGCGCATCCTGCAGGATGACCTGTGGGCAAGGAAACTGCGGCGACAGGCTCCAGTGCGGGTTCAGGAAAACTTTAGCTGGACTAACGTCGCGGCCCAACTCAGCCACCTGTATCGGCGATTGCTGGCGCAGTCGTTGATGCATGACTTTATGCCGGCGGTGGAATTTGCTGAAAGGGCGATCGCACCTCTGGATTTGACGAAGGTGTCATAA
>JBIKWV010000037.1:0-12369 GCA_044356135.1 Elainellaceae cyanobacterium | reverse complement strand
CCACCCATCCACCCATCCACCCATCCACCCATCCACCCATCCACCCATCCACCCATCCACCCTCTCGCTCTCCCACCCATCCACCCATCCACCCTCCCACTACCCATTTCCCATTCCCAATTCACTCAAACCGTTCAATCGAACTAATATTGGTGTATCTTGAGGGCTGCAAAGGCTTGATGACTGCGCTCCCCCCGAAAGTTGTTATGACATCTCGTGATGATCAGGCAGATCGGCGTTCTGCCTTACGGATGCATCTCCCCGCAACTAAGCAACGTCTAGACCTACTGGTTGTGTAACTTGGCTATGGTAGATCCCATCGACGATATTGGCAGACAGGCTCGCCAGGGCAGTGTCTCTGCAATTATTCAGATTTTGAACGAAAAGCTGGCGGATTCTGGCGTTCGCACCCGGGCCATTCTCGACAACGGCGTTCTGCAACTGCTGTGTGAAGCACCGACCCCCGACCAGCTCGAACAGCCCGTCCTGGTGGAGCGAGTCCGGTACATCCTGGAATCGATTGGCCCCCGCAATATTCGACGGATCAACATTAATAGCCGGATTGTGCGCGAACAACAGCTCCTCTGGCTTCAGGAGATTCAGCGTGATCCAAAGGGACAGCTCCTGTGGTCCGAAGAGATTACCCTGGCGCGGCTCAATCCCTTCAAGCGTATGATGGAGGACTGGAAGTCCGATCGGCTGGCGGAGCCGACACCTTTGCCAAAGACAGAGCGCACCATCAAAGAACAACAGCAGTTCTGGCGCGGCATGCTGGTGGGGGGAGCGAGTCTGCTGCTGCTGGTGGCCCTGGTGGGATGGGCGATCGCCAACTGGCTGGGTTTCCGCTTCCCCACCCCGCAGACAGCGGCCAATCTTCCCAGCCCAACTCCCGCAGCAGTTCCCCCGTCTCCGACTCCCGTAGCGGCAACTCCGGCCAGCCCCGTCGCCTCCCCCGACCCATTTGTGCTGGCGGTACGACTGGCAGAACAATCGGTTGCCGAGGGGCAAAAAGCACAGACTCAGGCAGACTGGCTGAAGGTTGCCAGCCAGTGGCAGCGGGCCTCTGATTTGATGGGTCAGGTTCCGGCCAGCGACTCCCGCGCCCCCACGGCTCAGAACCGCAAGGCGCTCTATCAGAAAAACAGTGAGGCGGCGCTGAAAAAGGCGCAGGAGATGCGGTCACCCGCAACTCCTGCGAACTAAGGAGGAGCCATGACCTTGCGGGAGAAGATGAGCTTCCTCCTGGAGGATGTTGAAACGCCCATTGGTAAGGCCATCACCCTTCTCCTGATTGGCCTGGTGCTGCTGTCTTCTGGCATTTTTGTTGCAGAAACCTATCCCCTGTCGCCGCAGATCCGCGACATTTTAGACGGCCTGGACACCGCGATTCTGGTGCTGTTCTCGGTGGAATATCTGCTGCGGGTATGGTGTGCCTCTCCTCCCCTGCGGTATGTTTTCAGCTTCTTTGGCCTGATCGATCTGGTGACGATTTTGCCGCTGCTGCTGGGGGCCTTTGACATCCGGTTCATTCGTATCTTCCGGTCATTTCGAATTCTGCGCCTGATCCGTGCCTTCGAGGGGAAGACGGTGCTGGGCTATGTTACCCGCAAGGACAGCGCCATCTTTATCCGCATTTTGTTCACCCTGTTTGCCATTATCTTTGTCTATTCGGGGCTGATCTATCAGGTCGAACATACGGTCAACGCTGGCAAGTATTCAACATTTCTGGATGCCGTTTATTTCTCCATCTCAACCCTATCGACGGCGGGTTTCGGGGATATTGTGCCGATTACCGAGGCAGGACGCTTACTCACCAGCCTGATGATTCTCACCGGATTAATCCTGATTCCCTGGCAGCTCGGTGATCTGATCAAACAACTGGTGAAAACGTCCAACCGGATGGGGATTGAGTGTACCAACTGTGGACTGGCGGAACATGACGCCGATGCCCACTTCTGCAAAAACTGCGGTAAGCCCCTGCCAATTGTAGAACTGAGCGATCGCCAGACGAAAAGTGAGAAAGAGATCGGCTAAAATTTGCCTGATGTGTCCCCCTTTCGCGTGAGGATTGAGCATGAGCTTTGAGTGTCGTGGCGCTGTCATCTGGTTTACGGGTTTGAGCGGAGCGGGGAAAACTACCATCCGCATGGCAGTGGAGCAGGAGCTACGGGCGAAGAAGCTGAAGGTTGAAGTGCTGGATGGGGACATTGTGCGGGAGAACCTGACGAAGGGGTTGGGGTTCAGCAAAGAGGATCGGGACGAGAATATCCGGCGGATTGGCTTTGTCGCGCATCTGCTCAGCCGCAATGGGGTGATTGTGCTGGTGTCGGCGATTTCTCCCTACCGGGAAATGCGGGACTACGTGCGGCAGCAGATTGGTGATTTTGTTGAGGTCTATGTCAATGCGCCGCTGGAGGTGTGTGAACAGCGGGATGTGAAGGGCCTCTACAAGAAAGCGCGGGCGGGTGAAATTAAGCAGTTCACGGGAATCGACGACCCCTACGAGCCGCCGCTGCACCCGGAGGTGGAATGCAAGACTGACCGGGAAACTGTGGAGCAATGCACGGCGAAGGTGCTGGCCTATCTGAAGCAGGAGGGATACCTGCCTGCTGTCAGTTCCCCAGTGAAAGGTTAAAAATTTGGTTCGATTTACAGGCTTGCTGATAGAGCGCTGTAGATTGAGCGGTATCAGAGTGCATCTACTTCTAAACCGCTGGCGTTGTGAGGAGATTCTGAGCGGTTTGATCCTTTGTTGGGGCAATAGCGATATTGCTTCAGGTTTCATCGTTGGAAAGAGAGCGATCGCCTCAGTTTTCGTCTTTCCTGTGATGTTTAGTGCGCCGCTTCGGTTGCCCTTTTCAAAAGCTATGGTGTGTCCCTCAGCCTACTGAACCCCATCTAACTCCCCCTTCGCAAGGGGAGGACTGTCGCTTTCCCCCCTTACCAAGCTACGTGTACACAAGTCCTCCACCATTGTCTAAATCACGGTTTGATCCCCCCTAACCCCCCTTAAAAAGGGGGGAACCGAGCCGGAATTCCCCTTCTAAAAAGGGGGTTTAGGGGGGGGTAACCACTCCATAAAAACTACCGGAATGGAGCTTGCAACGGGCGTACGGAGAACCACATAGCTCAAAGCAACCCAAGCTATCGCAAATTCAACCCCATGCATTAGCCCAAAAGTACCCTCATGGGGGAATGCTTTAAACCCACCATTTCGTCACGCTAGAACATATTGCCGCTTCGATGCTGGCAATCACGAACTGCCACAGGGAGCAATGGACAACAATGGACACCTCACTCAAAGAACTGGCCTTACGCGGCGCACGAAATCTGTTTAGCTATGTCGAGAACACCAATCTGGAGGACGAAACGGGGGCAGAGGCGATCGCCGCCACCCTCTGTCTGCTCCTGGTCGAACTGGAACAGCAGCACCCCGGAATTGCGACCCACTACGGCTGGCACGAGATGCCCGTGCATGAACCCCAGCGGTTGACCCGCCAGGAAACCCTGAAGCTGATCAGCCTCTTCGCTGCCTGAGCAGCTTCTGCCGCACCAGGTTGACCATGCTGTCAAACTCTGGCAGGCGCAGCCGCATGGCGATCAGGGCAAACACCCCCAGCCCTGCGATGCCCGCGATGCAGAGCTGCGCCAGCAGGATCAGCAGTCCCTCATTTCCCATCATCTGCTCACAGGCTCTGAGGGTGGCCCAGGATACTCCTCCGGCGATCGCACTGGCTCCCGTCAAGCCCACCAAAGGTGCGGCCCAGCTTCGCAGGGGCAGACCGTTCAGACGACGGTGCAGCAGCACCAGCATCATCACCATTGAAAGAATGTTCACCCCCACGGTGGCCAGGATCAGACCGGGTGCCCCCAGCGGCCCCACCAGCAGCGCGTCCAGCACCGCATTGATAAAGATATTGATGATGCTGATCCGGAACGGCGTGACGCCATCCCCCAGACCGTAAAACACCCGCACCAGCACGTCCCGGCCCAGGTAGAAGAACATGCCCACCGCATAGGCGATCAGAACGGTGGTTGTCAGATAGGAGTCTTCCAGGCTAAAGGCGTAGCGCTCGTAGACGACCCGCACAATCGGCAGCGCCAGGGCGATCGTGACCGCACTCAGGGGCAACATGGTAATGGCCGTCAGAATCAGGCCCTGCCGGATTCGATCCTTCAGTGCGGGCCAGTCTTCCGGTGCTGCCAGTCGAGAAAAGACGGGCAGCAGCGGCACCAGGATGACGTTCGACAGAATGCCAACGGGCATCTGGATCAGCAGTCCGGCGTAGGTCATGGCAGACACTGCCGCTGCTGCATTGGGAATGAACGAGGCGAAAAACAGGTCTGTCCACAGGTTAATTTGCAGCATCCCCGAAGAGAAAGTGGCAGGCCCCATAATCCGCAGGACTTCCTGCACCTCCGGGCGCTTAAACTCAAACCGGGGCCGAAAGCCCCCCAGACCCATCTTCCACTGCAAGGGAATCTGCGCCAGCCACTGCAAGACTGCGCCGCCCAGCGTCGTCCAGGCCAGCACCGCTGCCCCCAGAGCGGCATATTCTGGTGCGGTAATGTTGCCACCCAGGGCGATCGCCAATCCCGCAATGCCCAGGATCACCGTCGCACTGGACAGCAGGGGACTGATGGAGGGCAACCAGTAGGAGTCTGCCGCATTTAATACGCCAAAACCCAGCCCGATTAACCCCGCCAGCACCGCCATCGGAGCCATGATGCGAAACTGCTGGATGGCCAGGTCTTTCGTCTGCTGCAAGATCTGGAAGTCTTGAGTAGAGATACCACGGGCGATCGCATCCGCCTGGGACACAAACAGCCCCGGCCCCACCAGCCGCATCAGCGGTTCAGCAAACACCAGCAGCGCCACCATGACGATCAGCAGTACGCCGACCACCAGCGTGGTGATGGTTTCTACAATGGGAGCGGCATCTTTGCGATCGCGCTTCGCCAGCACGCTCACCATCGCGCTGTGGAATGGTCCATTAATTCCCCCCAGAAGAATTAACAGAAAGCCGGGGATGACATAGGCAAAGTTATAGGCTCCAAAGACGGGGCCTGTGCCGAATGCTGCGGCGATCGCCTGCTGCCGCACCAGCCCGAAAACTTTGCTGATCAGCGTCGCTGCCGCCACGATTCCGGCGATTCCAGCGAGCGATCGGGATTTGGGAGAGTCAGCCACGTAGCTTTACCGTTTGTGACAGGGGTTCTCCCATTTAATACCAGATTGGGACAGTAAAAGGCGTTTTGAGCAGGCATCATCTACACCTAAGCTGTATTCCCTCAAAGCAACATGAAATTAATCCACTGAGTCGAGGAGATCACTATGAGTCTGAGTTACAAGCTTCTCAAAAGCGCCTAAATCATATCCAGTGCTATCTGGTCGGAAAATTAAGGCATGTGGTGCATTGCTTCAGCTAGAACAGTTACAAGTCAACTTCATCGAAGAGGACTCAAAGCCTTTGTCTGTCATCGGATTCCGCCAATGTACCAATACAAACGTTCTTTGTAACCGCATGAATTTATAACACTAGAATCTGTTGAGAAAACCGACGATAAGCAAGCAGGACCTACAACATAGGTAGCTCCTGCTGTTGTTTAAATTTGTTTAAGTTGTTGATGCAAATGTTTATTAAAGGGATGCAAATGTTTATTAAAGGGAAGTTCAGATAGTGCCAGACATCTATTAGTATTCTTCTCAGCAAGTTGGGGAGATTTTTAACTCAAAACAGAGGTTTAACCAGTGACAAAATCTGATTCTAGATTGCTAATCCTTGATGACGAAATTAGCTGGCTTAATCGTCATGAAGACTTCTTTAGGCATCAAGGATTTAACTGTATTCGAACAATGTGGTCAAAAGATGCGATTGATATTGGAGGTAATTGGCGTTCTATCCAGTATGCAATTATTGACCAAGTTCTCTTTGCCCCCGGGGAGCCTTTGGATAGAAGTTCTCTACAAGATAATCAAGGAATTAGTGTTATCCGAGAAATATCTAGGTGCCGCCGAATGAGTAAGTTTCCTACAATTAATTTTGTGATGATCACCAATGCCTTTACAGAATTCAAAAATGTTTTTGAAGAATTAGAGGAGGAGCTGGAATTAGAAAAACCTTCTATTTTTGCAAAAGACACAATTGGGGAAATGCAAAAGTGTACTTACCAAAGGATTAATTATCGATTTAGCTCTACAAAATTACTTGGTGACGAATTCCAAGAAGAATTACCGCAACCAGTTTTTGATGTGATTGTCAGTACACTTGCAAAGGAAGTGGAGTTCAGTAACAATCCTCAGCGGAGTCTTAATAGTTTAATGCGTCGGGCAAAGCTCCCAGATAGTTGGATTCGACAGATGCAGGGGGGGTGGAGTGGAAACATGGATGAGGATTGTGACCTGTTGGTCAGGTGGGCTATTAACAAAGGCAGGTTGCCAGATGACTCTCATCTAACAGCACTCGGCAGTATTTTGAGGATTCTGAATAAGAATTTAGGTGAGCCTAGAAGGTCTAGAATCAATAGCATTATCATTGATTATAATCTGTGAGTTATGGAACTCTAAACTATGCAGTTTATGAAACATGAAGACATCAGCTTGATTGCAGAAATTGTGGCTGGACAGGTCGATTTTCAGTCAGACCCCAAACAATTCTTCAGTAGCTTACTGCGTCGAGCTGGCCTCCCCAATTCTTGGATTCGTCAGAAACATGGCCAGTGGTCCGGGGACGTTGATGCAGATGCATATTTGCTTGTGCAGTGGGCTGCAAATCAAGGAACTGTTGAAGAAAGACCTGGGTATACAACTCTAGGTTGCATCCTTGAAGTGTTATTGAAAATGGTTGGAAGGGAGCAAGGACAAGCACTTGCAATTCGGATAATCGCGTATCAGCTTTATCGAGATGAGAAAATGCTGGCTGGCCTTGCGCAACGCTACAGCATTCCTTGGCTTTTACCAGAAGATACCAAACAACCAGTAGGGCCTGATTTTACCTGGTATGGTTCCTCTGATGAGGTTGAATTACAAAGTTTCTTACCTAGAGAAGCTCCGGAGTTTCTTGATGTTGGCTTTATGGAGCAGGCAGTTAAATGCAGCCGATCAATTTGTCGGATTGAGATACCCGTATCATCGGGTACTGCCTACGGAACAGGTTTCCTAATTGCTCCAAATCTGGTTCTAACAAATCATCATGTCATTGCACATCCTAACCCCGATGATATTTTTGCAAACGCTCGAAGCCTCACCCTACGGTTCGGCTATATTGCTGGAGAAGACCGAAACCCTGTTGAAGGGACTGTGTTCAGACTTGACTCAGAGCAGCCAATCTTAGATTTCCGTCCAACTGAGTTACTGGATTATGCTCTTCTAAAGGTAGAGGAAAAGGTTAAATATGCAACTAACGTTACTCCTGCGTCCTATGAACTAAGAGAACCGACTAGAAGAGGTGGACTTCAGATTTTGCAGCATCCGCTTCGGGCAGGTACAGAAACAGATGTGATGCAATTAGGGTTCAGCGATAGTGGTATTACAGGCGTCTACTTGAGCAAGAGTCGAATCCAATATGTCACGAAAACATTACCTGGTTCAAGTGGCGCTCCTTGTTTTAATGACGATTGGAAGGTTGTAGCCTTGCATAGAGCAGAACGCCGTCTTAATCTTGTCACGATTAGGGAAGGAATTTTAATCAGCGCTATTTACAATGAGATTAGAGAACACCTAAGCTGATTTTGCCTTAATAGTCTCTTCGTACTAATTGGGGGAAGTTATGGGTCGTCGGATTGTGACTACACAACTCCAAGCTGCCGGGTCTAGCGGAGAGATGGATACTTACTTTAGTAGGGTAATCAAATATATCCCCTCTGATGTTGTTGGACTTTGGGTTGCTGTTACTGGTGTAATTCAGAGCGATGCGAATGCACAAACTAATCTACTGCTGTGGATTGCGTTTGTTCTAGGTATCCTTCTCACTGCGGCATGGACTCTTAAGCAGACTAAGGAACCAAAGAAGCCTCCTGCCATTACTCAAGCTGCAATTTCCACAGGTGCTTTTATTGTTTGGGTTGCTGCTCTGGGAGGTCCCTTCTCAACCCTCCCATTCTATCGCCCGTTGTACGGCTCACTACTGCTGATCTTCTACACTGCATTTGTTGCGCTAATAAATCCACCGGAGGGTTAATATCATTCCTTGTACGATAATGATACTACTGTTCTAAGCTGATAAAGTTAGGTGTTTTAGAGAGGACTATATTACTTACAGGCTGAAGCAGGAACTTTCTAGTCCTACCACAAAGTATGTTCAGGTATGGCTTTGTTATATAGTTACGTCTCTAAATTACACGCACAGTTACAACAGTACTTATTGGAACACTTGTTCTGCTTTGGGCAATTTTTCTGCAACGGTAAGGCTTTGATTTAGTCTTTGTGCATATGTGTTCCGCTTTACTAGGTTCCTGTAGAGTTCTACCACTAAGTTGAGTTTGTACCATTAGCTAATACAAAAAGATTTCTGCCTGTAACTGAGTTACAAGCAGAAATCCTGTCGTAACTAGCTTGTGTTCATAGCATAGACGCTTAGCTTTAAGGCATCGGCTTCTTGAAACCCCCTAAATGAGGGTGCAATCTTAAAATCTGCATCAGTGGTGAAAAGAAACTTAGGAAGCAGACTACCTATGCTTTCCTACTCGTGTTTGTGTCAAATCACCCGCAGAGTTTTCAAGGAGTCGTTCGATCATGCCTATTTCAGGCTGTAAAGGAGGAGTCTACCGAGCAGCATCCGATAAAAAGGGGTTTGATATCGATGTTGTGAGGCAGTGGTATGAGGTTGGACACCGCCAAAAGACGGGAGTTCGCCTCTATAAGGAATTGTTAAACCAGGCTAAACCTCTGCAATTGGAGGTTGGCATTGGTAACACCTGTGGTTTGGAGTGTCAGCATTGTTTCCTGGGTTACAGCAGTGGACCGATGATCAGGGAGTTAACACCCCTGCCGCAGCTCATGGAAGCAACGACCAAAATAGTCCAATCCTTGGGAACACGAGTAGTTTGCGTATCCGATCGCGATGCCCTAACGCCGAAGCGATCGCTCCCCTATTTCAAGCATTTATCTCAGCTCCGGCAGCAGTACCCCGACATCAAATTTGGGGGCATTACCAATGGATTGGCGATTCATCAATACGTTGACGAGTTACGGAAGATCAAGCTGGATTTTCTGGACATCTCGATTGATGGTTCGCGCTATGAGCATGAGCAGATGCGCGGCCTGGGGAAATTTGATCTGGTGCTGCAGAATCTTCGGTTGGCGTTGAAAGGGGCGATCGCCGAACGGATTATGGTTGCAACAACACTTACTCGGCTAAATGACGACAGTGTGATTCGGCTGATTACCCAACTCATACTAGATGAGGGGGTGCAGTGGTTTGATGTAAGTCCATTGATGGCGGTCAAAATGAAGAACTACCAACTACGCGAAAATGACCTGGTTGGATTCCTGGAAAGCCTCACGCGCATTCTCACGCCAATTCAACCCCCACAGATGGTAACCATCTTTGTTGAGATTCCCACCTATGCGGCTTCGCTTCTACCATCTCTCATTGATAAAGGATGGTTAATTCCATCCCAAATGCGTCAGGACCGCTATGGACACCTGTATCAGGACATCACGATCAACGATACGATCACCCTGACGCTTAGACCAGAGTTAATTTCGGAATACTGGCGACACACGTTGAGAATTACCGCAGATGGTTATGTAGTGGGGGGATGCGAGTCGTTAGTTGACAAGGATTATGCCTCCGTTGCGGTTGGTAACATTCAATCCGAATCGATCGCTTCAATTTATCAAAGAGGCATTTCCAAAAACTCACCATTCTATCAGACTATGCTTGCTTATGACCACACCTCTTGTCGAAACAAACCCTGTTTCGCCCATTGCCTGGGAGGAGATGCGCTGCTTTCGAAGGCAACTTACGACGACTATAACCGCAAGAACCCTAATTGCATCTGGGAGGAGTATCAGTATGGCAGTTCGCCAACCAGCAGCAGAAATGAGTTAATGATGAGGCGATAGGGAAGGCTCATTGCACTATATAGCAAGTTTCAATGCCAAAGGGTGTCACCCCTTCTGCTTAAGAATTGCTAACATTCCTTTCCAGGTAGAGATGAAGTTTCTAAGATCAAAGTTACAACAACAGTTGTTCAACTCTAGACAGTAAGCCCCCTGCTGCCCAGTATGACCTCAAACCCTAACTTTACTGACTACGTCGAAAGAGTTCAGCAAAATTTAGCTGTGTTCTCACTCCCGGATGAAACAGTGAGAAGATATTTGATGGGAACTAAACCTTTAGCTGAATATAATCCAAGGCCGATCGCCTTTGAAATCCTTTTTAACGACAAAAAGATCGAGGACGGGAAGGAGCTTCTTGAGCGGAAGTTTGATCCTCACGTTTCAGATAGATTGTTTGAAGATGCACCACTTGAAACCCATCTCGCAGACTTGAAGAGACTTTATAGAGAATTAGAGCGCAAAGGCTACAGCGGTTTGGCTGATATCCCCTGGGAGGATCTTGAACCCCCTGAATATGTCATGGAAGATCCCTATCTTTCACCTAATACTAAGAATAGCCTGGGAGAACTGAGAGAAAAAATTGGGGAATTAGACCAGCTTTATGAGAGAGTGAAGAATTTAGAACCCCAACAAGTATCAGAGTCTGATCTAAGACAAATAAAAGAAGGACTTTGCTGTTTATTGCAACGGTATGAGGTGCAGTACATACCAACCAATGTTGGCAGTACAGCCCTGGTTTACGAGGCTTGGAAGCAAGGTAAATTGTCTCCTTTAGGCGAACTTGAGGAGGATGGGGCTAGATTTGATAAATTGCTATCAGCGCTGCTTCTAGATACAACCGATAAAGATTATCGACAGATATTAACGGAAATTGCTGACAACTTCGATTTAGACCATCCTCGTAATCGCAGGCTTGACGAAGACACACTCAGCAATGGTAAAACGTGGATCGGAAGCCCAGACAATTGGAAATGGTACAGTTGCGTTGAGTCTGCTTTAGTTTTAAAGGTAGACAAACCTCAAAATAATTCTGGTTGCCTTTATCTTGCTTATTATCCACTTTTAATTGATGGTTACTGGTTTGCTGGCGTTGCTTTTTCTTATTCAGGAACAACCCCTAATGTAGACAGCGCCAAGATTGGCGAATCTGCACTTCCCGAAATCTTTAACCGTAAGAAGTATCCTAAGATATACAACATTATTAAATCTGTTTCCGACACTCTGAAAATTGCCTTACGAGAAGAGGCACTAAAGCAAGCAAGCGAAAAGCTACTACAGGGAAAAAGTAAAGAAGATGTGTTTTGCGAAGCTGTTAAAGACTATTTTGTCTGCTTCAACATAAGGAAAACTGGGGAAAGCAATGACAGTTTGAATACCAATAGGCATTTGTTATACGAAGGTAAAGGTATCCAAGTCTATGGACCAGAATGGCTATCAGAAAATAAGGACAAAAAAAACATAATTAAAAGCGAGATTGAAGGATTTGATAATGGTGTTTATCAAATTCCTGGACTTTATGAATTAGTAGAAGAGATTGCTCAAACACTGGAGGAGGCGAAGGATGAGGGCATTGAAGAGCAATCTCAGAAGTTTTCACATCAAGCATTTGGCCTCACAAGTATGGTCTGGCGCGACCCCGAAATCAAAAATTTGAACCTTAGATCCAGAGCAGGCCTCTGGCACTTGAAGACGCTGGCGCAGCTATTGGGGAAGAATTTTATAGAAGCTGAGATGCCAATTTTTGAACTTGATTTCCCAGAATGGAGTGATTTGAATTCAGCAGAGATCATCCAGGAGATTGCAGATTTAAGTTTGAGCCATGCTTTGGAGCGAGCAACACAACAGCGCCTTGCACGGAAAAGTGAAGATAAGCTAATGGCTCAAAAAATTAGAGTAAGAGCCTTACAGATTTTAAAAAAGAGAGGGGCTGCTGTTGATGAGGTGAAACAGCAGATTGGTTTATCTCCGCTAATTGAAGAGCAGTGGCCTCACTGGGTGACTTATACCGGATTTATTCTCTGCTTCTACCATGTATTTTGGCAGGCAGCTTTTCATGCTTTTCGAGCAAGCTGTATCCCTTTAATTCCTCTAGACGGCACAAAAAACTCGTTCCTTAAAGTGTCTATTTACGATAATGAAGTTCATGTGTTGAATGCACCGGTACCACAGGCAGAAGGAGTAAAATCTAAACCTAGAGATATTGCATTTTTTGAAGACATTAATGCGGCGCAACAATGTTTCAAAATAGAAACCGAAGCTGCGACCGCGGAGAATCGTTATTGGCTTACCAAAATCATCAAACA
>JBIKWV010000036.1:0-12379 GCA_044356135.1 Elainellaceae cyanobacterium | reverse complement strand
GCACATCTAGAATTCCTGACATTTGACTTAACAATCTGCAAAATTAGAAGTCAGGGATTTAGAGGCTGAGATCCTTGATTATCCGAGGGTGCTTAATTGGTCAGAGGCCATCCACAAGAAAAATTAAATGTCAACCTGCGGAATGTCAGTGCGGACATTCCTCTGCAAGTTCTGGAGAAATTACCGCGAGATGGTGCGACCAACCACGACTATTATCTGTATGGTGCGCCGAAGCGAGAGGAGTAGGGCTGTGCTGCGGTAGGTTGGAAGGCGATCGAAAATAAACCTACAGTCCAAAATCATTTGACTGAGCTTGCGCAGGAACTGAAAGGAAACTGGTGCTACAGTCGGCCAGATTACTGCCGCTCTTTAAGCCCCGCCTCCTTTCGCAACCGGGCCAGCACCTCCTCAGTAATCGGATTCTGCCCCGCCTGCAACGCTTCTAGCCATTCCTGGCGCATTTGTCTGTCTGTCTTGCCACCAAGTGTTCTAGAGACATTGCCATAGTGACTACTATTGCCTAACCTCTGTACAACAATTTCAAAGTCTTTTAAGGCTCCAACTAAATCTCCGCTTAATGCTCTCGCAAAACCACGCGTATCACGGTAGATAAGCCAATCCTCATTTGACATTACTGCTTTGTCTCCTGCAAACAACACTGCTGTCGAAAGATTATGCAAGCTGCCAAACCAACAGAGTGCATCCCAGTTCTCGGAATCAATCTCTAAACTAGGGTCAGTTTCCTGCGCTTCCTGATATGCCTCAATTGCCTCTTGTATTTGACCCTCCAGCAACCAGTCTAGACCCCGACTTAGTGTTAGAGCACCTCTGAAGTTACTTTTCTGCATTAGTGCTTCAGGCACCTCAAGTGCCTCATGTAATCCTCTTGAATTTGCCCAAACAGTTGTAGAATTCCAACGAATATCAGAAAGGTTGGCACCATTTAGATTAGCGTCTTTAAGGTTAGCGCCTTTAAGGTTAGCGCCTTTAAGGTCAGCGCTTCTAAAGTTGGCACAAAGGAGATTAGCGTTGCTGAGGTTGGCATTAGTGAGGTTTGCTCTACTAAAGTTGACTCTGATTAGGTCGGCACTGCTAAGGTCAGTGCTGAAGAGATTAGCACTACCGAGGTTAGCGCCGAAGAGGTCAGTTCTGCTAAAATCAGTTTTACTAAGGTCGGCTGCGAAAAGATTTGCACCAAATAAGCTAGCTCTGCTAAGGTCAGCTTCCCTAAGATCAGCTCTAGAGAAATTTGCAGCATTGAGGTTGACCCCGCTTAAATTCGCTCGGCTGAGATTGACTCGATTGAAGCATTTTCTTGATACCTCTCTGAAGTCGAAACCTCTAGTGCAGTTGCTGAAGTGAATAATGCGAAGTAATCGAGTGGCATCAAATTCTTCGCTATGGGGTCTTCCACAAGGGAAAAACTCAATTACCTTCTTCAAGTCTTCCCGTAACTTGGCATGACGATTGAGTGTCAGCAGCAGAATTAAAGTATTTAACCCCGTAGCAATATCAACTTGTCGCTGTCCGGTTAAGATCTTGTACTTCGCAAACTGACGGCATTGTTTCTGAGGAAATGTCTCTTCACTACTATCAATAAACTCGCCGTCGCACCAGCGCAAATAGAACCCTTCAAGCCGTTTAAATAGGTCTACCCATTCAACATCATCGGATTTCTTTAGCAAACCCATAAGGTATTCCACCACCTCCTGAGTTAGCACGCCAAAACCAAGCAAGTCGTAAATTTCACGATGCAGATTTTCCTCAGAAACGGTGAACGGTTTACCACGTCTGCCCGACCGTTCCGTCCAGCTTTTCAAGCTCTCGCACAGCCGCTCGGCGCACAAAAACTCGCCAAAGCTCTTGTGAAAAAACTCCACTTGGTTTTCGCTACCCTCCACCGACTTCAGATAGAACGCCGCCAGCGCATTCTTCAGTGGATTGTCCTCTGCCTGCTGTCGCGCCTGTTCCAGCAGATTCTTTGCGTCTTCGTCATCCTTCAACCGTTCTTCAATCATGGCGATCGGGGCACTCTCACCCCCCGACTGCACCACACACAGCCCTGCTTCCGCCAGAATGCTGCGGAGGACTCCTGGATCAAGGCCGGTAATTTTAGGATTGAGGTCTTTGCCGTTCTCGCTGCGCTGTTTAGTCAACACCCACTCCAGAGCCGCCTCGTAAATTTGAATTTTCACTGCTACCGGATCGTCACCCTCAAACTGCGACTCCTGAAGCTTGCCATCTCGGTGGAGCGCCGCCAGCAGGTACAGCAGCAGTGGCTCGGTTGACAGCGCCTTGACCTGCTCTGGGCATTTGCTGTTGTCCAAAAATGCCTGGAACTGCTGCATGTTTTCGCTGCCTGCTAATGCGCTCCAGCGGGTCAACCATTTCTGCCGAATTTCAGTAGACATCGGCATGATTTCGACCCGCTCCAGGTTCGGGGGCATCAGCCGCTCAATGCCAAATAGTGCCAGTGGTCTGCCTGTAATCAAAACGCGATGCTGGCGTTCAGGGTTTCGAGAACAGTTCAGTTGAAACTGTCCCACCTGATCGAGAAACTGCTGAAGTCCACTCGTAGCCCCCCGCTCAAGCAGGAGTTCATCGAAGCCGTCCAGCAGAAACAGAAAACGAGTATTGCTATCCGTAATCCAGCCTGAATTTTTGGTGAAATCTCGGCCAATGGCATCCGCCAGCACTTTGTCGAAATCTGCCCCAAAGTTGCGCACATCCCGCAGTCGAATCAGAATCGGTGTCCAGATGGGGTGCAGTTCCCGCTGCACCTTGTCAGCAAACATTCGGCAAAATACGCTTTTGCCGCGACCGGGGCCACCCTGGATAAAGAGTACATGTCCCTGTTTCTGAGGGTCTTGGAGCAGTTGTGTACCCCAGGTTTCAATGTTCTTAGGTTCCGCCTGGTCGTTGATTTTCCCTTCTCCGTCAACGGGCTTCACCTCCAGCGGCACGTAGATGTCGCTGAAGCTAAAGTCTTCATCAAAGACTTTTTCCTGGGGACGGGTAGCAATCCACTGTTCCAGATAGCGATCGAGACTCGCATACGTCTCCTGATCCTGAAGCCAGCCTTCACCATAGACAGCCGCAAGCCGCTTCACCCGATCCTGCACCTCCGCCACAATCGTCTTCATGTAGCGGTGAGTGCCGCGAGAAATGCGCTCCGTCACCCGTTCTGCTTCTGGTTCAGAAAGTCCCGATTCCTCAAATCGACTAACCAGCAGTTCATTGAAGATTGTTGCCAGCGGCGACTCATGGAAGCAAATCAGCGCGTCTCGTGCTGTTTTTTCAGTCAGCTCAAATTCCTTGCCGTTTAACTCCAACTTTTCGCCCACCTGCCGAATTCGCCGCGATAGTCCAGCCGACGCAGGTTTGTCCGACAGCTTCTCTCGAATCTCAGGATGCTCTGACAGAAATACCCTGATACTTTCCAGGTAGGCACTCTGACAGACAATCGCCACTCCCACCTCCAGCGAGGGTTCCTGCCGCGTCTGCTCATACAGGTACTTCAGCACCCCCGTCGCCAGCGGTATAAACGGTGATATTCCAGTGCCCACCACCTGCACCAGCGGTGAATTCAGTACATCCAGCAGCGAAGACATCTGCCCAATCAACGGTGCAAGCTCCTCAGCCGTCCGATTCTCCTGGATGACTTTCGCCAGCTCTGTCACCGCCTTCCCTGCCTCCGCAGCCCCCGCAGCCGCATCAGCCAACGGAAAAGTAATCGGAGTGTTCAGGACTTTCCAACCATCTCGCCAGAGCTGCTTCACCATAGGGGCACAGGTATCAAAAATTCTGCTCTTACCCTAACCGATTTTTCTCCGTAGTAAAGAGAGCACCCTCGTTCCACAGCTCTGCCGTGGAATGCCCTGTGGAGGCTCCGCCTCCTACTTCTGTAGGGCGATCGCCCCATTACCCATTACCCATTACCCATACCCCACTGTCAGCCCGCAATCTTTACAATCCATCAAATTGGGTCAAGAATCATTGGATAACTTTTCTGAAGTTCTCTGGACACCTCGTTATCCAACCATTGCCCATGCAGATTGCGCCGACCGTCAAGAAGATTTTGCTGGCGATCGCTGTTCTAGTTGCCACCTATGCGGTGATGGTATTGCTGCTGCGGGCGATCGGGATGGAGAACGTTCACCAGATGATTCACCAAACGGGGATCTGGGCACCAATTATTTTTGTGATTCTGTGCGCCTTTAGCCTGGTGATCGCACCCCTGAGCGGTAGTTCTCTGTATATTGTCGGTGGGGCGCTGTTTGGCAAAGAGGTGGGCTTTCTGCTGGGGTTGTTGGCCACGATTCTGGGGTGCAGCATCAACTTCTGGATCTCCCGGAAACTGGGACGGAAGGTGGCCTCGCGATTTATTGGAGAGAGTCATCTGGACGAACTGGATAAATTTATCCAGGAAATAAAATCTCACCACAGCATTTTCTACATTGCGCTGGTCATGCCGTTGGCGCAGGACATGGTGAGCTATGCGATCGGGCTGACGAAGGTGAAATATTCCCACTTCTTGATCGCACTGGTGATCAGCGGCATGGGCATTGTCGCGGCATACATTTACCTCGGCACCAGCTTGCTGGAATCATTGGTGGGTCAGTAATATCTGTCTGTCGAAAAACTCATGTTCAGAAGAGGCGCGGTGCGAAGCACTGCGCCTCTTCTGAACATGAGTTTTTAACTTTACGTGGAGTCGAGAATTCTCCGGAGAGCCTCTGCGAAAACACGCAATAACCAAACAGCCAGTAAAACTTCTTACATACAACGCCTCTGACCCTGGTTCAGACTGATTTCAGGAATTGGGAGTAGGCAAGCGGTTTTCTCTAGTAAAGCATTTCAGCAGACCGTTGGCATTATTTGTAACGGTTGAGGCGCGCGGCTCCCTTCCACAAACCCTTTGAGCATCATATGACGACCATTAACTTTAGAAATCAAGGGACTTTCACGTCTGCCGTATTCAATTCGTCTGGTGTCACGATTACGGGTTCCAATCTGCTCAGTTTTCTAAACCTTAACGGTCTGGCCATCGTTGGCGGAAACTCCACCCTCCTTGATACGGGCGAATGGGTCAACGTCTCCTTTGGAGAGGCGATGACTGCCGTCTCTGTGACCTTTTTTTCCATCTTTAATTCTGATGGTGATGCCAGCTTTGGGGAGGGTCAGGTGGAAGCTTTCGGTGCAACAGGAGCCAGCCTGGGTGTTGTCAATCGCCCAGATACAGTAGTTAACAGTACCAGCAATATCTCCGCCCTGTTTGGCAATCAGCCAATAACTGGCTTTCGCTTCACCTCCACTGGGGACGGCTTCCGGATTGGTGATCTCAGCTTTTCCCGGCAAATCAGCATCACAACTACCGACCCAATCGCCCTTGAGATACCCAGTCAAACTGCTACGTTCCGAATCTCCCGTCAGGGCAATGGCACCGCGCCAGTGACTGTCAACCTTGCCCTCAATAGGGCCAGCACTGCCAGTTTCTCCGACTTCACCCTCAGCGGAGGCGGAGCTACAGTCACAGGCAACACGGCAACGGTGACCATTCCCTCCGGAGCATCCTTTGTGGATGTCACCCTGATGCCCGTGGATGACGATCTGGTGGAACCTGATGAAACGGTGTGGCTCGACCTGGCCAATGGGGACTATGCGATTACTCCCAGCCAGAACTCGGCGACCGCCACCATTCTCGCCTCCGACTTCTCCAGTGCTACCGTCACCCGATCTACACCAAATCTGGTTGAAGGGGGAGCCACTGCTGAATTATCCGTGCATCTGAATGCCCAACCCACTCGCAACGTCGCTCTTGTGTTCAACGGTGGCAACCAGCTCAGCCCCTCGACTCCCCTGATTGCCTTCACCCCTGCCAACTGGAATGTTCCCCAAACCCTCACCATCAGTGCCACTGATGACAGTGGGTTCGAGGGACTGCATTCCGGCCTACTGACATTCATCACTCTCAGCGCTGACTCTCGTTTTGAGAGTATCGCGGTCGCCCCCCTGATTTTCTCAATTACCGACAACGACCTCCCTCCCAATCTCACCCACATCGGCACCCCCGGCAACGACAATTCCATCGGTGGCCCCAGCAACGATAATTTGCAGGGACTGGCAGGCAACGACCGCCTCAATGGCCTTGCAGGCAAAGACAACCTCAACGGTGGTCTGGGCAATGATAGTTTGGTCGGCGGCCTGGGGGGCGATAGTTTGACGGGGGGCGCAGGCAGTGATCGCTTCATCTACAGTGGTCCTACCAAAGCCGCTGCCCTGCAAAACTCCCTGCTCACCGACCCCGATCGCATCACCGACTTTAATGCTATGCAGGGCGATCGTATTCTGTTGGACTTCGACAACAACCCTACCACCCGCAATTTACCCAGAGGGCTGTTCAACTCGGGCACCCGAGCCGGAGCCACCCTGGACGCTGCTGTCCGCGCCGCTTTCCTCGACAAGAACCAGGCCACTTCCGGTAATCAGAGCTTACTGGCTGACGAAGCAGTATTCCTAAAGTGGCAGAACAAAACCTATCTGGCCGTGAATGATGGCACTGCTGGCTTCTCCCGCAACAATGATTTGCTGATCGAGCTGACGGGGATGGTGTTTCAGCCGGGAGGGGCGATCGCAGGAGTTCTTAACGTGAACCAGTATTTTGCTTGAGGGTTGATGAAATTGAAGTTCACCGCCGAGACGCAGAGACCGCAGAGTACAATCTTTGCGCCTTCTGCGCCTCTGCAGTGCCCTTTGTTTGGGTCAATACCTCGCAGGTGCAACAGGCAGTCCCTGCTGCTGCACCGTCAAACCCAGCCGCTGCTGCAATAGATCGCTGCTCTGGCGTAAATCTGCTGCCAGTTCGTCCATTTGCTTGAGTTGCGCCTGATAGTCGGCTCCCCTGCGTTTTGCTTCTAACTTGCGTTCCAGTGCGGCACGGGCAACGGGTTCTTTGCCCTGCTGGAGGGCGAGGTTGGCTACCCGGTGCCAGGTGTTCATGTCCTTCTGAGATTGGTCGGCCTGGAGTTGGAGCTGGGTGCGGGCGATCGCCACATTGTTCAACGCATGGGTGAAGAGTTCGAGCGATCGCATCGGATCTGATTCCTCTGCGGCTCCTTCCATCAAGCGGCGGGCGCTGGTGAGATCGAGTCCTCCAGTGCCGAGGCCGTAGTTGCTGAGCTGCTCAGATTCGTTGCGGCCTGCTTTACACCAATTGGCGAAGTGTTCACAGTTGTTGGTCATCAGGTCATAACGGCGCTCTCCCAGGCGGCTTTCGGCTCGCTGGATGACCACGTCGGGGATGTAGCTGACGGTATAGGGCTTGACGCGAATGGGATTGCCCCAGGCAAAATCTTTCAGGGAGGTGCGGCGAATGGTGGGTTCGCCTTCGGCTTTGCTGTAGTGAATGACGGTGCCGTTGCCACAGTCGATGCCATGATGCTCGTAAACGCCCTCCACCTGAATAAAGGGACGCATTACATAAATCTGGTCACCGCGTGCCATGCTGTCTTTTCCCAAAAGTTACCTTTTGCATTATCGCAATTGTGTCTTGGTGAAGACAGCTCAATTGGGCGTAAGTTCTGGAGCGGCAATCGCCCTATCTCTAGACGGAAATCCCTACGTTCAAGGGTTGTGGAGTTTTGCCTGTGCTTCCAGTTCTTCTAAAGCCTGTAGGTTACCGACTTGCCAAACCCTGTCCACAGTCGCAGGTATCCATTCAGTTAGCGGTAGTCCCGGAAAGTTAGGACTGGTAATCGAACTACTGTATTTCCCATCTTGAAGCAAGTAGATAGTCAGTTTCCCACTTTCATAGACCCAGACTTCGGGTACACCAATTGTGCGGTAAGCATCAATCACTGTTTTAGAAGTCACATCAGTTTCAATCGCCAAATCGGGCGGTGGATCATCTGGCAGGAGGCGACGGCGACTAATCATCTGCTGGTAATTCTGGATGTAGAAGCAGGCATCTGGCTCGACTCCTGCACCGCCTTCACGCCTAAAGGTTGTTGAACCAAAAGGCTCATAGCGCTGGCCTTTTGCCTTCAATAGCGTTTTGACAATATCAGAAAGAACTTCTGTTGGTCTTTCGTGTTCAGGCAGCGGAACCATGATTTCCAGTGTGTTGTTGCTGTAGGCAATGCGCGATCGCCGCTTCTCACCCAACTCCTGCAAGATCGCCTCAAATTCCTCCCAGGTGACGTTGGGAATGGTGGCAACGCTGCCAGGAGAGAGTTGCAGTTGACTGACGGGTTTGAGAATGGGGAGGGTGATTGGAGCCATTAGAACCGCTCTAGCGTTGGGAACGGGTTGTGCGCCTGCGCTCGTGCTGCCTCACCGCAGGTTTTCGGGGTGGGGAATAGCTTTTCGGGGTTGGCCAATCCTTTAGGATTGAACACGCTGCGGACGAATTGCATCGTCTCCAGATCGGTCTCGCTAAACATTTCCGGCATGTAGCACTTCTTGTCGGCTCCAATGCCGTGTTCACCAGAAATGCTGCCGCCCACCGCGACACAGAGCTTTAGAATATCGCCGCCCAGTTCTTCGACCTTCTCCAGTTCACCGGGGACTGCGTTGTTGTAGAGAATCAGCGGGTGCAGGTTGCCATCGCCTGCGTGGAAGACGTTGGCCACGCGGTAGCCGTGCTTCTGGCTGAGGTTTTCGATTTCCTGGAGGACGTATTGCAGTTTGGTGCGGGGAATGACACCGTCCTGCACGTAGTAGTCGGGACTGATTTTGCCCATGGCGGCGAAGGCTGCCTTGCGGCCCTTCCACAGGTTGAGGCGCTCGTTGGGGTCGATAGCGGTGGTGATGTTGCGGGCACCGTTCTGGCGGCAGATAGCCTCCACCCGCTGGCTATTAGTGGCGACTTCCACCTCCAGGCCGTCGATTTCGATCAGAAGAATGGCCTCGGCGTCGCGGGGGTAGGCATTGGTGCCAACCACATCTTCGACGGCGTTGATGCTGAAATTGTCCATCATCTCCATTCCGCCAGGGATGATACCTGCGCTGATAATATCTGACACCGTCTGTCCAGCAGCTTCTACGCTGGTGAAGTCCGCCAGCAAAACGTGGATGGCTTCGGGCACTTTGACAATGCGGAGGGTGACCTCGGTGGCGATGCCCAGCGTCCCCTCAGAACCGACAAATACTCCTGTCAGGTCGTAACCCGGCATCTCTGGAATCTTGCCGCCCACATCCACAATGGAACCGTCAGGCGTAACCAGCTTCAGGCCGAGGACATGATTGGTGGTGACGCCGTACTTGAGGCAATGAACCCCACCAGAATTCTCTGCGACGTTTCCACCAATGGAGCAAATAATCTGGCTGGAGGGGTCAGGCGCATAAAAGAACCCACCCCCGCTGACGGCCTGCGTCACCCAGTTGTTGATCACTCCCGGCTGCACGATAACCCGCTGGTTCTCCTCGTCGATTTCGAGGATTTGCTTCATCATTGATGTGACGATCAGAACCGAATTTTCAATGGGCAGTGCTCCCCCCGAAAGCCCTGTGCCGGAACCCCGTGCGATAAAGGGGACATTGTGGCGATCGCAAATCTTCACCACTTCCGCCACCTGTTCCGTAGTACGGGGTAGAACGACGAGCGCCGGACGCTGCTTATAGCTGGTCAACCCATCACACTCGTAAACTAGCAGTTCTTCCCTGCGCTGCACCACGTTATTCTCGCCGACGACCTGGGCGAATTCTTGAGCGAGGGTCGTCCAGTTGCGGGGGGTGTCGAGGGTGAGCATGGGTGGGTGGAGGGGTGGATGGGTGGATGGGTGGATGGGTGGATGGGTGGATGGGCTGTGACTTCGCCAGGACTGATTGGCCCGAATGCTAAACCCGTAGTCGGTGGATAGGCTGTGCCCGTACATCAGTTGAGAAACATATTGATGCTATCGCGTCTGAGTGGGATGGGCAAAGCGAAAACAGACGATTCAGGTAGAGGGGGGCGGCTCTTTGCGCTGCAACCTCCCACTCTAAAATTGTCAGTCCTGCTTTAAGAGATGCTGAGATTTTCGGAATTGTTTGTGGATGCGGTGAAAGACGGATCAGTTTGAAGTCTTCCTGTCAGCTTCAACCACAGCACACTTCACCTGAATCCTGAAAAATGAGTCACTCCACACTGGTTCGCAACAGCTATTTTGCAAATGTTCGGACTGAGCGGGATTCGCTTCGCGTTCGTTTCGCTCCCAATGGTGAGATTGTCGATGAGCTACCGAATGGATCGCTGGTCTATGTGATTGGTGAACCGATCGCCAAAGAAGGCCGAACCTGGGTTTCTCTGGGCGCAGATCAGTGGGTTGCTGCTGATTTTCTTGTGCGTAACGCCACGACAACCGGAAAAGCAAAGATCGTTGCACTGCGGACGACAGCCACCATTGGTGGCGGCTTAAGAGTATATGACACCTATCTGATGGATCGGAACGATCAGGTGGTCAAAACGATCCGTGCGGTCTCAGGCCGTGTTGGTAAGCAGACTCCTTCACACGTCTCTGGCTCTGCAACTCCGTTACCCTTTGGCGTCTATACCTTCGACCAACCCGGATCAGTAGAGTTCGCCCCCGGTGAATTTGGCGAAGTTTGGTCTGCGGTAACGCCAACCTTCCCAACCCAGCGATCGGCCCTGGGCATTCACTACGATCCCTCCGCCCTCAAGCAAAACAGTGAAACGGGGACAAAAGGTTGTTTTGCAACCCCAACCATCGCAGAACGCGAAGTCATGACACAATTCATCCGAACCCACAAACCCGCTTATCTGGCGGTACTGGAAGGCGAATAAATTCACCCATTACCCATCACCCATCACCCATCACCCATTACCCATCACCCATTACCCATCACCCATTACCCATCACCCTGTTCCTGAGCTTGCCGAAGGATTACCCATTACCGTTCCAACAAAATCCAACAACTGATGCGCCATCTGAAGCTTAGTACAGGGTGCGATCGCCACTTCTCTGCCGTCCTTATCCAAAAACACCGACTGGTTCTGATCACTACCAAAGCCACTGTTGGGCAGATCGATGGGGTTAGCGGCGATCGCATCCAATTTTTTCCGTTTGAGTTTTTCCAGCGCGGGGGTGACAATATCCCCCGTTTGAGCAGCAAAACCAATTAACCGCTGATGGGGTTGTTTGAGACGGCCCAGCTCGGCGGCGATGTCGTCTACAGGTGCGAGGGGGAGGGCGCTGGGAAGGGCAGATTTAGGCAGCTTTTCGGGGTGAAATTCGGCGGGTTTTACGTCAGCGACGGCAGCGGCCATGATCGTCCAATCGGCATCGGGGTAGTACTGCAAGAGTGCCTGCTGCATTTCAGCGGCGCTGGTGACGGGAACCTGGCGAACGTCGGTTAATTGCTCCAGCAGTGCAGTAGACATAGGACCGTGAATCAGCGTCACAGTTGCCCCCCGGTGAGTCGCGGCCTGGGCCAGAGCAATGCCCATTTTTCCGGTGGAAGGGTTGCCGATGAAGCGGACAGCGTCCAGGTATTCGCGGGTGCCTCCGGCGCTGATCAGAAGATGTTTTCCAATGAGATCGCGGGTGCCTCTGGTGTGCAGCAGGGATTCCAGATGGGCCAGCAGTTGCACGGGTTCTGCCATGCGACCTGTACCGACGCGATCGCACGCCAGCACGCCCGCCCCTACCCCGGCGCTGTGAAATCGGGGGTCGGTCTGCACCAGTTGCCAGTTGCGCTGCACCGCTACCTGCTGCCACATGTCGGTATTCATGGCGGGAGCCAGCAGCACGGGGCAGGTGGAGGCGAGAACGGTGTTGGTCAGTAAATTATCGGCCTGTCCGTAGGCCAGTTTGGAGAGGGTGTTAGCGGTCAGAGGAGCGATCAGCAATACGTCGGCCCATTCGCCCAGTTCGATGTGCAGTGGGCGACCGTGAACCGGGTTCCAGAAATCCTCGTCGGTGTAGGCCGCATGGCGAGAAAGGGTGGCCAGCGTCAGGGGTGCGATAAACTGTCGGGCTTCTTCGGTTAAAATTACCCGCACTTCAGCGCCAGCTTTGGCCAGCGTTGAAACGACCTCACACACTTTGTAGGCGGCGATTCCACCACCGACACCGATCAGAACTTTGCTCATGGCGATCGCTCCCATTCTTTGTACACGATACGGGCGCGTCTTTCGGCCCCGATACAGCGTTTTTCACGCTGGTGAGGGACAGGAGGTGTGGTGTGGTGTGTTACCCGACGTAGGGGGACACCCCCTGGCCCCCTCAAGGGGGAACCACCCCCTGGCCCCCTCAAGGGGGAATCACCCCCTGGCCCCCGAAATCCGTATCTGATTCGCCTGGAAAAGGCTTTATTTCGCATTCTGCCAGAATTTTACCGATGACCTATAACTGAAGTTTTGACTATTTCCCCTATAGCG
>JBIKWV010000719.1:0-3553 GCA_044356135.1 Elainellaceae cyanobacterium | reverse complement strand
TCAGAACGTAAATCGCCTCCAGCCAAAGCCGCATCAGAAAAACGGTGTAGCCCACCATCACGGGTGACCCTGCCAGCCCAAAGCGGAACATCACCAGCGGCAGGGCCATGAACACTGCGATCACCACGATCGCCTGTCGCAGGGGCAGCAGCCTTTGCAAGAAGGAATAAAAGAACCCCAGTCCAGTACCAATCCCAGCGCTAACGATATAAATCCAGGGCAACCGACTGGAACCGTATTCTCCTAGAAACAGGGCGGATGAGGTCACTTCTAACCACAGCACACCGACCGAGGTCACCGTGTAAAAGGCAAACATCCAGAGGGTGCGATCGCTCTCCTCCTGCCGCAGGTTAATCCACTGGAGCCAGCCGCGACCCGCTGTTTTTTGGCTAGTACTTCGATTGTTCGTGAGCGATCGCGCAGTCAGTCCCATGCAGCCCTAATGTGTCAGTTGTGTGCTTCCCTGTGTCTATATTTCCCTAATACAGGTGATTGCATGACTTCCATCTAAACATGGTTTCGGGCTGAAAACGACGGAAGAAAAAACACAGGCTCTGAAAGTGAGAAAAGCTGTTTCAACCGTGTAGCGGTTGAAACAGCTTTTCTCACTTTCAGAGCTTTAACTCTTATTTCTTGGGTGACAGCATCATCGTCATGTTGCGGCCTTCCTGCTTGGGTTCCTGTTGTACCTCAGCATGGGTCTGGAGATCGTTGGCCAGCCGCTTCAGCAGCACTTCTGCCAGGTCTTTGTGCTGAATTTCCCGACCCTTGAACATAACCGTTGCCTTGACCTTATCTCCCGATTTCAGAAACCGCTCTGCCCGATTGACGCACACATTGTAGTCGTGTTCCTCAATCTTGTAGCGCATCTTCACTTCCTTCACATCGGAAGTATGCTGCTTCTTCTTGGCTTCTCGCGCCTTCTTTTCCTGCTCGAACTTGAACTTACCATAGTCCATGATCCGGCAGACCGGAGGATCTGCTTTGTCGCTGACCAGGACCAGATCCAGTTCCTTCTCTTCGGCAATTTTCAAAGCATCACGCGGGATCATAATCCCCAATTGGCCACCGTCGGTGTCAATTACTCTAATTTTGGGAAATCGAATCCGTTCGTTGATTGCTGGTAAGTCTCGGTTTTGCTTAATTAGAGCCGTTGGCATGGGTTCAGTTCTTGAAAATGATAGGTTGACGAGAGACAGTGCCTCACTAAGGTTTGCAACAGAGAACAGGCTACGAAAGGAAAGTATTCACTATGGTAGATCCCTGCCGAAAAAGTGGAACTATAGTTTTGTTAACCGCTATTCTACCCAGGTCGTCCTCTGATTTCTGCCCCCGACGAGCAATGGGAATTTTAGAATAACTTATGCGATCGCTCATCGAAAATAGAGCCGCCAAAATTCGTGCCCTTCCCCTCCTTTAAGTCGCTGTTGAGGCTGTGGTTGGAGGCTTCCTGTCCCCTCTGTCAGCGTTCGACTCCCCAGTCGTTTTGTAAAGACTGTTTGCGCCAACTTCAGGACTGTCAACTCACAGATGTGCAGCAGTTCTGGAAGCCGCCACTGCCGCTGTTTGTTTGGGGCGACTATGGTGGATCCCTGAAGCGGGCGATCGCCACCCTGAAATATCAGAATCAACCCCAACTGGCTCAACCATTGGGGCAATGGCTGGGGCATCAGTGGCTCCGGTCTCCGCAGGCGAAACATCGACCTGTTGTTGTTCCAATTCCCATGCACCGCGACAAGCAAAAGAAACGGGGATTCAACCAGGCGGAATTACTGGCGCAAGCCTTCTGCCAATCGACGGAATTGCCACTGGCCAGACGCGGGTTAACCAGAGTCCGCGAGACTGAAGCGCAGTTTGGTCTTTCTGCTAGTGATCGAGAGCGCAATCTGGCCAGCGCTTTTCAGGTGGAAAACACATCATTACGACAGTTCAAAGGGCGCTCGGTGCTACTGCTAGACGATATCTACACCACTGGGGCGACAGCGAGGGCGGCAGTGCAGGCATTGCGGCAGCAGGGTGTACAGGTGATAGGAATCGCGGCGATCGCCACCTCCCGAAAAGCTGATGCATCCGCCACTACTGAGGAACCGTAGAGCGCGGTGGCGGCAGTTCTGGATTATTAAAAATGGGAGCAGGATCAAGCCCCGTGATTTGTTTGAATTGAGAGGGAGTAATCGTGCTGATGACGGGTTGTTTTTCCCAGGTCTTCAGCTTTTCGTGAGTTTGCATGAAGAACTCTAAACCCCTCGAAGCGGAGAGCATGAGCCAGCGATCGATCAGGGTTTCCACCAGCGCCAGTTCGATTAGCGGCAAGGGGAATTGCTCAAACAGATTGTCCAGATATGATGCACAGGCCGTCGCTTCGTCTCCTTCCAGACGATAGCTATTAATAACGTGTTTGACCCGCTGTTGGCTGACCTGTTCCTGAAGGTTCATCAGAGGATTGAGGCGATAGTTATGAAACGACGATCTAGAGAAGTGCAGCAAGATTGAATGGGACTGAACGAGACTTGATGCAAATACCTCTCTAGCTTTTCGTTGATTCTATGTCTTTCAAACAATTAAAAGCAAATTTTTAAGATTTCAGCATATAGATACAGCACTTTGCAAGTGCATCTGGTACAAACTTTGTGTTGAGAACCGTGCTGAGCGCGGTTCTCAACACAAAGTTTGGTTTTAGTTCAGTGCAAAGCGCTGTATAGCAGTTCTCAGTCTAGTTCAGCACAGGTTGTCGTGTGAGAGCCGTGCTAAATGCCTATCCGAAAACCGAAACCCCAAATTCTGGAGGGGGCGACGCTACAGCGTCGCCCCCTCCAGAATTTGGGGTTTCGGATAGGTTCTAAGCACGACTCCCATATAAAAACCTGTACCGTACCAGACTCAGAAGCGTGATGCAGCACTTTGCGCTGAGATAGAATCAAAGGTTTTGTTGAGAGCCGCACGGAGCGCAGCTCTCAACAAAACCTTTGGTTCTCACGCGCTTGAAAAGTGCTGTAACAAATGGAGTATGACGAATTTGTGGCGCTGGACTTATGATGTTGATTGATTTGCCGTTTATTGAAGATTGTTTATGGTGATGTCGGGTCTGCAATCAGCGCTCTGCGCAACCTCAAAGGTGACGCCTCTATTTCGGTTTTCCTGCCTGTCCCTGACCACTGCAGGGCTGGTGGCACTCAGCCTGCCTGCGCACGCTGCCTTCAACACTGTCAGTTCTAGAGACTATGCTTCCTGCGCCGCTGGTCTGCTGCGGGCGGGTGTTTCAGAAGCAGATGCGGCTTCTGCCTGTGCCGAAGCGCTGCAACCCAGAGATATCTCCAGTTGCGTCAGCGACATTCGCAGCGAAGCCAACTCTCTGGCCGCAGCGGATGTCCTATCAGCCTGTCGGCGTGTGCGGCGTCCTGACGCCCTGGCCAGTTGTTTTACCGATATCAAAGCTTCTGATAACACTGCAGCGCTGGCTGATGTGCTGGACAACTGTCGCCGTAGCCTCATGCCCGATCGATTCTCAGCCTGCGTCCGGGGACTGCGCAATGAAATTAAGCTCAGCACTGCT
>JBIKWV010000720.1:0-3553 GCA_044356135.1 Elainellaceae cyanobacterium | reverse complement strand
CAAGTTTCAGAGATATCTTTAGACAAAACTGGATGGGTTGATGAAACACAGCAAGCTTATATCGCTCCTCGTACAGCTACAGAGCAGCAGGTCGCTGAGATCTGGTCCCGACTTCTCAGACTTCAAGAGGTTGGGATTCATGACAACTTCTTTGTACTAGGGGGAAATTCTCTGCTGGCTACTCAGTTAGTTTCTCGTCTACGTGAGGCTTTTAGGATAGAGATACCTATCCGTACTATCTTTGAAGCACAGACAGTAGAAAAGTTAAGCGATCGCATTGAAATGATCCAGTGGGTTTCAGAGCAGAACCAGAATTCGGATAACTCAACTGCGGATGTGTATAAAGCAGGAAGATTATGAAAACGCTTGAAGAGTTCTTGTCTGAACTCAGGCAAAAAGGAATTCGCATATGGGTTGACGGCGAGGTGCTGTGTTACGAGACTTCTACCCAGAAACTTACACCTACGTTGTTGCATGAGCTTAAGGAGCGCAAAACCGAGCTTCTTGTATATCTAAATAATATCAAGACGGCTACCCGATCCAATCTTGCTCCGATCGTACCGATTTCCAGGAATAACGCTCTGCCGCTATCATTCTCCCAAACGCGATTATGGTTTTTCGACCAATATGCAGAGTCTCATGCCACTTACAATATCTTCCAAGCTTTCCAGTTAGAAGGAAAACTCAATCGCCAAGCTCTAGAACAATCCGTTAATGACCTCATTGCACGTCATGAAACTTTACGCACCTGCTTTTCTTCCCAAGATGGCATTCCTGTACAGATTATTTTGCCTCAAGTAACTCTTAGCATTCCCCTTGCAGATTTGGGAGAATACTCGCCATCAGAACAAGATTCTCAGGTTGAGCGTTTCATTCATGAGGAGAGTCATCAACCGTTTGATCTAAAGATTGCCCCCCTACTGCGAGTTCGCTTACTCAGGTTGAGAACCACAACCTACATTTTACTGCTAACCATTCATCACATTGTCGCTGATGGCTGGTCAATGGAAGTTTTATCCAGGGAATTATCTCATCTTTATCAGGCTGCTTGTCTCGGGATTGCTTCTTCATTACCACCCTTGACGGTTCAGTATGTAGATTTTGCTCAATGGCAACGTGACTCTTTACAAGAAGGGTTCCTGACATCTCAGTTGAAGTATTGGAAACGACAATTGGGTGGTAGTTTGACAGTATTACGGCTACCTACGGATTACCCACGACCAGGAGTTCAAACTTACAATGGTGCTTCCGTTTCTCTGGAACTTTCTTCGGGGTTAAGTGCCGCACTTCAAACTCTAAGTGAACAGAATAAAGCGACTTTGTTCATGACACTATTGGCGGCATTTAAGATATTGCTGCATCGTTATTCTGGACAGGAAGATATCATTGTTGGCACACCGATTGCGAATCGTAATCGTCAAGAAATTGAGCCGCTAATTGGCTTTTTTGTGAACAGTTTAGTATTGAGAACTGATTTAGGGGGAGATCCAACATTTACAGACTTACTAAGACGAGTACGGATCGTAACCTTAGGTGCATATGACAATCAAGATCTGCCCTTTGAGAAGTTGGTCGAAGAACTTCAACCGACAAGAGATTTTAGTCGCCATCCAATATTTCAAGTTTGGTTTAATATGCTAAATTTGGAAGAATCAAAGTTGGAATTGACGGATCTCAGGGTGAGAAGCTTTATCTGCAACCAGAAAATTTATTCCAAGTTTGATATTACTCTTTATGTAAGAAGTCAAAGCGATAAAATTTCTTTGCAGTGGGTTTATAACACCGATCTTTTTGGCGATCAAACGATCGCAGAAATGAGTGAGCAATTTCACCAACTATTGGTAGGAATTGTCGATGCTCCAGATGCTTCTATTTCGAGTTTTTCTTTATCAAATGGAACTATAGATGCACAATCGTCTGAACGATGTCATTTAGCTCGACCAAATATCCCCTTCGAGGAATTTCTTGACTCGGAGATTCAACAATCTATCCCTGCACGCTTTCAAAAGCAGGTAGAGAAATACTCTGACAAACTTGCCATCAAGACTAAAAACTATCAATGGACTTATAGGGAATTAAATCTAGAAGCCAATCGTATTGCTCACAAGATATTGCAATATGTCTCCCAGGAGCATGAAAAGATCGCCTTACTATTTGAGCATGATGCGCCGATGGTCGCTGCAATTTTGGCTGTACTAAAGCTAGGTCATGCTTATGTTCCTTTAGACCCTAATTATCCTCGAGCCAGGGGAGCAGATATCTTAGAAGATTCTCTCGCCATCTTAATTGTAACTAATGATAAAAACTGGACTCAAGCTCAGAGCTGGGTCGGGGATAGCCTTCCTATTCTTAACATTGATCAGATAACGGCGGATCAACCCACATCAGAGCTTGAATGTCAAGCCTTCTCAGATTCTGTGGCCTACCTGCTCTACACTTCAGGTTCGACAGGACAACCAAAGGGAGTCATTCAAAGCCACAGAAATGTTCTTTTCTTTATCAAGAATTACACCAATAATCTTCATATTTCTTCTGAGGATAGATTAACTTTATTGTCGTCGTATGGCTTTGATGCTGCGATGATTGATATTTTTGCGGCTTTATTGAACGGAGCATGTTTATATCCTTTTGATGTTTCAAGAGAAGGTTTAATCAGCTTATCATTCTGGCTACAGGAAAATGATATTTCTATCTATCACTCGACTCCGACCTTATATCGTATTTTCCTCGATTCTCTAGCTGAAAAAGTAGAATTTGCTCAGATTCGTCTGGTTGTTTTAGGCGGAGAAGCAGTTGTCGGGAAGGATGTAGATATGTATCGACAGTATTTTTCTCACAACTGCATTTTGGTTAATGGTTTAGGATGTACAGAGGCTTCTTTTTATCTACAGAACTTGATTGACAAGAAAACAAAAGTACCGACTAGCTCTATTCCAGTCGGTTATCCTTTTGGCGGAGTAGAGATTCTCTTACTTGATGGCAGTAGAAATGTTGTCGATATTTTCGGGGAAATTGCCATTAGAAGTCCGTATATTTCTTTGGGCTATTGGCGTAAGCCTGACCTTACATCATCGGTATTTCTTCCTGATCCCAATGGTGGCGATCGCCGCATTTATCTCACAGGAGACTTAGGTCGAAAACGACCTGATGGTAGCTTTGAATTTGTAGGTAGAAAAGACTTTCAAGTTAAGATTCGGGGGATACGAGTTGAATTGGGAGAAATCGAAGCCGTCCTCAACCAAAATCCTCACGTTCTCAATTCAGTAGTTGTAATCCGTGAAGATGCGCTTGGGGAGAAATGCCTGATTGCTTACATGATTCCCGTAGTTACAGGCTCACTTCCTCAGGTAGAGATACTGGAATTTTTGAGGCAGAGATTGCCCAGTTACATGCTTCCCTCTAGTGTCGTTGTTTTAGATAAGTTTCCGCTAACTCCTAATGGAAAAATTGATCGCCGTGCTCTGAGTAATGCTGAACTATCTCTACAGGCAAAAGAGGAAACCCCTGTTGCACCCCGAGATAAGTTAGAACTACAGTTGCTCAGAATCTGGAA
>JBIKWV010000717.1:0-3559 GCA_044356135.1 Elainellaceae cyanobacterium | reverse complement strand
TCCTGGGTGCATGGCCTGTGATTGGCATCTGGTTCACCGCGCTGGGTATCAGCACGATGGCGTTCAACCTGAACGGTTTCAACTTCAACCAGAGCATCATTGACTCACAGGGTCGTGTGGTGAGCACCTGGGCTGACGTAATCAACCGTGCCAACCTGGGTATGGAAGTGATGCACGAGCGTAATGCTCACAACTTCCCGCTTGACCTGGCTGCTGGTGAGGCAACTCCCGTTGCGCTGACCGCTCCTGCTATCAACGGTTAATCCATCGCTCATCTTGAGCTGAAAGCAGCGCCTCCCTTTGGGAGGCGCTGCTTTTTTATACTCGGTGAAAGCCTTTTCCAAAGCTGATCCCCGTTGCGGGATAACTGTTTTGTTGGTATTTTCAAGATTTGTTTCGCACATATTGTCGGTGCGATCGCCAAACTCCTCCACCATCGTCAGCATTTTATGACTCGTCGCATTTCGAAGCGTTACACCATTCTCATTACCTGCACAGGAAAAGGTCCGGTTACGCTGGCGTTCGATCCCAAAATTATGCTTGCTCTGCTGTTTGGAGGGGTTGCGATCGCAGCAGCCCCTTTCCTGTGGATGAGTGGTGTGGTTCATTCTTATTCTCAGAATAACCATCGGTTGAAGGAGCACAATCATCAGCTCACCAAGGAAGCCAAGGATATTTTGACGAAGGTGGAGGCGCTGGAATCTGAGATTGATACGCTCCAGCAGCGGGCAGGAATCTCTCAAAATGCCCCCGTACAAAATGCCCCCGTACAAAAGCAGTCTTATCAGGAAGATAGATTTCAGCCCCAGGGCGGTGGTATTCCGGTGGATGCAGATGATTTGCTGCGGGCAGCTCGCAGTCAACTCCCAGAGTTACTGGAGAGCCTCCAGGGAGAAGTGAAGCCAGCCCTGGAGAAAACGCTCGTCAAGGAAAACGCTCGCCCGCAAGGTAGCCCGGTTAAGGGATTCGTCGAACTTTCGTCGGGCTTTGGGCTGCGCTCTGATCCCTTCGGTGGGGGTGGTATGGAATTCCACGAAGGCTTAGATTTTATTGCCGCTTATGGTACTCCCATCCATGTGACCGCTCCTGGCTATGTGGTTGAAGCAGGATGGTCGCAGGGGGGCTATGGCAATTACGTGATTGTCGATCATGGCTATGGATTCCAAACCCTGTATGCCCACCTATCTGCGGTGGCTGTTGAGAAGGGGATGAAGTTGGAGCGTGATCGGATCATCGGTTATCTCGGTAACACGGGGCGTTCCAGCGGTCCTCACCTGCATTATTCGGTTTACATCAACGATCGCCCCATCGACCCCGAACGTTTCCTTGATCCTGTTCGTGCGACCCGTAGCTCCTTTGAGGAAATGTTGAGCCGATAGCCAATATTTTGCTTTTTTGAGCGGCAATCTCTGCCTTTGAGCAGATGTAAAAATTGCGGTGGATCTGTTTGCGATGCTGGACTACACTGTATCTGTTCAAATCCTCATAACGTGGTTCCCTGGAGACAAGTGAATGCTTTTCGCACGAAAATCCCAAGCGGCTTTGACCTATCTGAGTGAAAAAAGCGAATTTCAGGGCGATCTTCACGTTGAAGGCAGTCTGCGTATAGACGGGATTGTGCATGGCACGGTTGATGTCCAGGGCGATATGGAAGTCTCTCGAACTGGACTGGTCGAGGGGCCAGAAATCCACGCCCATAATCTGATTGTTCATGGTGTGGTCAAGGGTCGTATCGTTGCCAGCGGTAGACTGACACTCAGCCGTACTGCTCGCCTGGAGGGTGATGTCTCCGCTCATTCAATTGATATTGAACCCGGTGCCTTCTACATCGGACATATTTCAACTACTGAAGCCAAAGGGCTACCCAGCGCCGGGAAATATCCTGAACTGATTGGCGGTGAACCCCAGTAGCTCCCTGCTAACTGAACATCAGCGATCGCAATAGGTTAAGATACTGGACTTTTGACTATTTTTTCTACAACGCCGCGAAACACTTTCTCGGAGAGCGTTTCGCGGCATCTTTTACTTGAGCGCCGATTTTTCCTGAAACGCTGACGGAGTAAGCGTTTCAGGAAAAATCGGCGCAATTTAGTCAAAAGTCCAGTAAGATAGAATGCTTCTGGTTAACCAGAAGCATCTGGCGCTGCACGGTATTTTCTGGGAAATATGGGCAATACATTTGGTCATCTGTTTCGGGTCACAACCTTTGGCGAGTCGCACGGTGGCGGCGTGGGTGTCGTGATTGATGGATGCCCCCCTCGATTGGAAATTTCCTTAGAAGAAATCCAGTTTGAACTCGATCGCCGTCGGCCCGGCCAGAGCAAAATCACGACTCCCCGCAAAGAAGAGGATCGTTGCGAGATTCTCTCTGGTGTGTTTGACGGGAAGACGCTGGGTACTCCGATCGCTATGCTGGTTCGCAACAAAGACACTCGTCCCCAGGACTACGATGAGATGTCGCAGAAATATCGCCCCTCCCATGCCGATGCTACCTATGACGCAAAATATGGCATCCGCAACTGGCAGGGGGGTGGCCGCTCCTCCGCCAGGGAAACAATTGGACGGGTGGCGGCAGGGGCGATCGCTAAGAAGATCTTAAAACAGGTGGCTGGCGTAGAGATTATTGGCTATGTTAAGCGGATTAAGGATCTGGAGGGAGTGGTTGACCCCAACACCGTCACTCTAGAGCAGGTGGAAAGCAATATCGTGCGCTGCCCCGATGCGGAGTGTGCTGATCGCATGGTGGAATTGATCGAGCAAATTGGGCGATCGGGCGACTCCGTGGGCGGAGTGGTGGAGTGCGTTGCCCGTCAGGTGCCCAGGGGATTAGGTGCTCCGGTGTTCGACAAACTGGAGGCTGATCTGGCCAAAGGGGTGATGTCACTTCCCGCCAGCAAAGGCTTTGAAATTGGCTCTGGTTTTGCAGGCACCCTGCTGACGGGAATCGAACATAACGACGAATTTTATATCGACGAACAGGGCGAGATTCGTACTGTGACCAACCGCTCTGGGGGAATTCAGGGCGGCATCTCTAATGGAGAGAATATTGTTCTCCGGGTTGCCTTCAAGCCAACGGCAACCATCCGCAAGGAGCAGCGCACCGTCACGAAAGAAGGTGAAGAGACGGTGCTGGCGGCGAAAGGACGACATGATCCCTGTGTGCTACCGAGGGCAGTGCCGATGGTGGAAGCAATGGTGGCGCTTGTGTTGTGCGATCACCTGCTGCGCCAGCAGGGTCAGTGTACCTTATGGTAATGACCTGGACTTTTGACTCAATCGTGCCGATTTTCTCTGGAATGCTGCGTTGTCGGTGCGGTGTCACCGCGCCAGACTAAAACGGGGACTTTATTAACCCGCAAAACCCCTGGTGTGGTTTGTGGTAGAGAGCCGCGCTAAGCGCGGCTCTCTCCAAAAATTCATCCTCCCAATCAGCAATGCCAGATAATGTATTCTGAGCCTTCCAGAGATCGCCCAATCATTTGCCAGATGCCCAAACTGTACATCTGGTTGATCCCAGAGCTTTTATTTCCGGGTAGGGTGAAGGGGTAGTGTCAGGCAA
>JBIKWV010000716.1:0-3561 GCA_044356135.1 Elainellaceae cyanobacterium | reverse complement strand
TGAGTATTGTCCTGCTGCTGGATGGCCCCACAATCGCAAGCCAGATTTCCAGATGACAGGGCAAAAATCTATTCAACGATATAAATCGATAACCGTTTCTCCCTTCTTCCGGGAGACTACTTTATTTTTTGCGACGCCGCAAAAAATAGTTCCGTAGATTCTGGGAGAAGCGACGATTCAGATGCGTTCAGTAGCGTACGCAACAATCGTCCTGAAAGAGTATCAGGAAAAGGTACGTTGGGCAAGGAGGAGTGGATGAGAGATGGGTGGATGGGTGACTTTTTCAACGGGATCAAGAGCAGGGTAAACGCAATCTCCTACTCATCCACCCATCCACCCATCCACCCATCCACTCATCCACTCATCCACCCATCCACCCATCCACTAATTCAGGAACCGCAGCGGCAGGCGATCGCCCGCTTTAATGCCCAGTTCGGCTGCCCGTCCACCCCGGAGTTCGATGACCTGATCGACGAGACCATCCGGGCCATAAGCGGGACAAGGATCGGCAGTACAGGGAGGAACGTTGGGGATGATCGCTTTGACCTCGCCTCGCAGCAGAAAAATCATGTCCAGGGGAATGAGGGTATTCTTCATCCAGAACTGGATAGGGCGAGGGGGTGTCACCGGAAACAGCATTCCCCGGTTAGCTTCCAGTGAAGTACGATTCATCAGACCGATCTCCTGCTGTTCAGGCGTGCGGGCCACCTCAAGCTGAATCGTGTTCCCGGAGACCTGAAATTCGGCCCCGATCGGCAATGTTTGCACCATTGTTGGTTGATTGGCAGCGATGAGTTCTGGTGAGGCGCAGGCCAGCATCAGAAAGCCCAGACTCATCCCTAATCCCAGTTGAACAATTCGACGCATGATTTTGGGTTCAATCGAAGGTTTGGATTTGCTTCCGTCTACTCCTGGACATCCCTGACGGAAAAATCGCGTTCAGGTTGCAGAGACGCTCATCTCCTGTCTCTATGCTTCCCGGAGGACATATCCGACGCCCCGAACCGTCTGAATCAGACGCTTCTCCCCCTCGTCTTCAATCTTCAGCCGCAGATAGCGAACATAGACCTCAATCACGTTGGACTCGCCCATAAAATCATAGCCCCAGACGTTCTCCAGAATTTGCTCCCGCGTCAACACCTCACGGGGGTGCTCCATTAAGTACTTGAGCAGCTCAAATTCCTTCATCGTCAGGTCAATCACCCGATTCTGACGCATGGCTCGACGGGTATTCAAATCCAGCACCAGATCACCAAACCGCAGTTGTTCCGTGCTGGCCGCATCCGGCTGGAGGTAAAGGCGCACCAGCCGCAGAAAGTCTTCGGTTCGATAGGGTTTGAGGAAATAGTCATCAGCTCCCGCCTCCAGACAGGCGATGCGGTCGTCCACCGCATCTCTGGCCATCAGCATCAGCACGGGTACCCGCGCTCCCGCTGTTCGCAGGCTATTGCACAGTATCAGCCCGGACTCACCCGCCAGCATGCGGTCTACCACAATCAGTGCGGGCTGAAAGTCCTGCGCCTGCCGCAGCCCGGTGGTTGCATCGTAGGCGATCGCCGTCTCATAGCCAGATTCCCGCAGATCAGTCGTGACATGCTGAGCCAATGATTCATCGGTTTCAATCACCAACACACGGGGGGTTGCGTCGAGCGTCGAGGAGTTCATAGAGCAGGAGTAATAATACTTATTTGTTTTAGCACAGGGGTCTGGATTTCAGCTCAAACCTCAAGTCAATTTTCACAACGGTTCCCAGGTAACAGTAGAGGCAGGTTCTGCCGCGCTCCCTGCAACTCGCCAGCCATCTCCATGTCAAACCTGCACCGATACAGCGCTTTGCGAGCGCGGCTCCCAACAAAAACTTTGGTTCTATCTCAGCGCAAAGCGCTGTATCGGGCTTAAGGCAATTCTACCGAAGCAGGCTTTGCGACGTGGGGCAGGCCCCACCCCAGTTTTTCCCGCAAAACGTGAAAGAACTCTGGAGAGCGCAGGCGAATAAAGCGGGCTTTATAGGGCGATCGCTCAATCCGCACCTGGTCGTCTGGCATGACATAACAGCCACCATTACCGTCTACTACCATAATCAGGCGATCGGGCGTGGCGGGGTAGATGGTAACAGGCTCATGGTTGGCGAACACCAGGGCACGGGAAGCCAGAGAGTGCGGGCATATCGGCACCAGTTGCAGCACGGGAACTCCCGGTGTGATCACCGGTCCTCCGGCAGAGAGGGCGTAGGCGGTTGACCCTGTGGGGGTCGCAATAATAATGCCATCGGCTGCGATGTCAACGGGGGCGTGGCGACCCACCTCGATTTCGAAGTGGCACATGCAGGTCATTGGCTCCCGATGCAGCACCATTTCGTTCAGGCACAGCGCTTCCCAGGCCACCACCCCCTGCTGGATGGCCTGCACAGTCAACATTGATCGCTCCTCGACCTCGTATTCTCCGTTGACCAACTGTTCTAATGCCTGGGGCAGGTGGTTCAGGTAGGTTTCCGTCAAAAATCCCATGTGCCCGGTGTTGACGGCAAGCAAAGGGATGCCCCGGGGAGCCACCTGACGAAAAGCCGAGAGAACGGTGCCGTCTCCACCCAGGGCGATCGCAAAGGACATATCGCTGTCAAACCCCGGTGGCACCAGATTCTCAATCGGGGTGTGGCAAACCGGACGGTTCGGCTTGGAGTAGCCCAAAATTCCACCCTCACCTGTTGCCAGACAGACCTCCCAGCCATAGGCCGTCAGTTTCTCCTGCAACTCCTCCGCCGTGCGACAGGCGATGGGTTTGATGTCGTTATAGATAATCCCGGCTTTGGGCACGCTTTCGGTCAAGGTTGGATATGCAAGATTGGACGTGTAACGAGATAGGCTTGAGGGAAGGATGAAGACCTGCTTCCCCGCCCCTAGTGCCAAATGTAGAGCCAAATTCCTCTTATCTAGATTAGAGCTTCTAGTTAATTTTGAACATTTCCAGGGCAAAGGCTTTCGGCAAATTGGAGTTTGAGGGGGCATTTTGACAGCCAAATACCCCGCCCCCTTGTCTAAAGGTCTCAAGATCTAATAAATTAGCCTATAGGTAAATAGACTAATCAAAAGAAAAACTTATAGCTATGTTCACAAATAGTTAAGCTTTCTTGCTTAATCTTACTAATTACGGAATTGTTGCAACTTTTCTTCATAGTTTGTTACAAAGGATAGGAGCCTGTCGCAGGTGCCGATGCTTATGTTTGGTGGTTTAACTGGTTCAAAAGGCAATCCCGGAACCGATCTGGGTGAGCGTATGTTGAATGCGGTAGCAAGCCAGTCGATCCGCCATCTGTTTACTCAGAGCGAATCGGTAGACGTGCATATCCGCTGCTTTCCCTCCAGCAAATTGCTCCAGGGCAGCATTGACAGCTTCAAGATGAGCGGTCGAAATCTGGTGATCCGCAAAGACTTTCTGGTCGAAGAAATGTCCTTTGAAACGGATTCGGTGTCGATCGACCCCAGCTCTGTTCTGGGTGGCAAGATTCGGCTGAAGCAATCGACCCAGGCGGTTGCCCAGGTAGTACTGACGGAGGACGGAATT
>JBIKWV010000715.1:0-3563 GCA_044356135.1 Elainellaceae cyanobacterium | reverse complement strand
GCAACGGTTGGTGCATCACTGGGTACGACCCCATCATGGATTGAAAAAAGATACGACTCCGGCAATGGCAATGGGATTCTGTGATCGCCCGATCTCGATGCTTGAATTGCTGACAAGGCGAGGCTTCGCTTCCCTCATCCGTTAGAAGACCAGTGCCGCGATCGCTTAGAGCATTGTGTAGACTAACTGCTTCGTCCGGATGCAGCGAGGAATGCGATGTTTGTCTGAGTTAAGGGCATCTTCAATACAGCCCAACCGCTGCTGTCCCCGGTCATCTCCTGTGCAATACCGTCGCTTCATCGCCTGCTTTCTGATCGCCGTTCTCACCGTGGTGGGACTGCACGGGTGCGATCGCCTGGAAGCCGTCTCCTCACAGACCGTCCCTGCCAAATCCAGAGAGCTGGCGGTGATCGTGAATCAGGCCAGTCCTTTGAGTCAGGAGATTGCCGCCTACTACCAGCAGCAGCGGCAGATTCCTGCGGAGAACATCATCAGGATTCAGTTTGATCCCAATCGAGCCGAAATCCCGCCGGAGGAGTTTCGTCGCCTCCAGGCTGAAGTGGATGCCAAAACGCCACGTCAGATTCAGGGGTATGCGCTGACCTGGGCGGCTCCTTACCGGGTGGGCTGCATGTCCATCACCAGCGCCTTTGCCCTGGGATTCGATGAGCGGTACTGCGCCAATGGGTGCCAACCCACTGCCAATAGTCCCTATTTCAATCAGGCTTCTCAGCGGCCCTACGACGAATTCGGGCTGCGTCCCACGATGGCGATCGCCGCTACCAGTTTTGCCCAGGCAAAGGCACTCATCGATCGGGGCGTTGCTTCCGACGGGAAGAAACCCCAGGGCACCGCCTATTTGCTGAGTACGAGCGACAAGGATCGCAACGTCCGCGCAGCCCTCTACGGAGAAACCGATCGCCAGCTCTCCCCCCGCTTTGGAATCGAAATTATCAATATCGACGCCCTGCAGGACAAGCAGGATGTCATGTTTTATTTCACAGGAACGACACAGGTCGGGAAACTGGAGACGAATCGATTTTTGCCGGGGGCGATCGCCGATCACGTCACTTCCTTTGGTGGAATGCTCACCGACAGTTCCCAGATGAGTAGCCTGCGCTGGTTAGAGGTCGGAGCAACGGCCAGCTATGGTGCGGTGGTGGAACCCTGCAATTTCCCCCAGAAGTTTCCCCATCCCGGCGTGGCCATGTTTCACTACCTGAACGGCGACACGCTGTTGCAAGCCTACTGGAAGAGCGTTTTGCAGCCGGGACAGGGAATCTTTATTGGAGAGCCACTGGCACAGCCCTTCTGGAATTAACCCTCACATTATTTGTAGCTCTATTGGGTGTGGTGGGAAAAATGCTGTTGTTCTCATCCGCACCACTGAGTTAATTAGGATGGTCTTCCGAGATCCATGTCAAAACAGAATAACGAAACACTGCCGCTGATCCTGTCACTGCTCATCACCCTGGGGCTGCTGTTGGGTGGGCTGTGGTGGTTTGCCGGACGATTTGTTGGCCTGACAGGGGCGCTGTCTCCCAGCTCAGGAGAAACGGTGCCATCGGGCGATCCGAAAACGCGCCTGAGTATGGGAGAACGGCTGATTTTTCCAGAAGGCGCGTCTGCTGAGAAGCAGGTTGCGGTGCAGGCGATCGCCTCTCGCAAGTATCCGGAGGCAATCGCCGCCCTGGAGACTTCCCTCAAGGCCAGACGCAACGACCCGGAGGCATTGATCTACCTGAACAATGCCCGCATTGGTGAGCAATCGTCCTACGCGATCGCCATCCCAGTCCCAGTTGCGACCGACGTAAACGGCTCGCTGGAGATTCTGCGGGGTGTGGCCCAGGCGCAGAATGAGGTCAACCAGGCGGGGGGCATCAATGGCATCCCTCTGAAGGTGGTCATTGCCAACGATGACAACAACCCGGCAGTGGCCCAGCAGGTGGCGCGATCGCTGGTGGAAAACGCAGCGGTGCTGGGGGTTGTCGGGCACTATTCCAGCGATGTGACGCTGGCGGCGGCTCAGGTATACCAGGCCAGTGGTCTGGTGGCGATCTCTCCAGTCAGTACCTCGGTCAAACTGTCCAACTATGGGGACTACATTTTTCGGTCGGTGCCGAGTGACTTTGTGGCGGCGCGATCGCTGGCGGACTACGCCCTGACCGGGCTGAAACGGCAGAAGGCGGCGGTTTTCTTCAACTCCCAGAGCGGCTACAGCCAGTCCATCAAATCTGAATTTGGGACGGCACTGGCGCTGGGAGGTGGCCAGGTCGTTAGCGAGTTTGACCTGGCTGACCCGGCCTTCAGTCCCTCCAGAGCGCTGGAGCAGGCGATGCAGCAGGGGGCGACTGTGCTGGCTCTGCTGCCCAATACGGGACAACTCGACCGGGCGATCCAGGTGGTACAGCTCAACCAGGGCCGATTGCCCATGCTGGGGGGCGATGACGTGTATGCTCCCCGGACGCTGGAGGTGGGACAGACGGCTGCAAATGACCTGATTGTGGCGGTGCCCTGGCATATTCTGTCTAACCCACAGGCTCCCTTTGTCCAATCCTCACGGCAACTCTGGGGCGGCGATGTCAACTGGCGCACCGTCACCGCCTATGACGCAACCCAGGCGCTGATTGCTGGACTGCGGCGCGACCCCAGCCGTAAGGGTGTGCAGCAGGTGCTAAGGGACGCCGCCTTCAACGTGGAGGGGGCTACAGAAGGGGTAAGGTTTCTGCCGTCGGGCGATCGCAACCAGACAGTTCAGCTTGTCAAAATCCAACCAGGGCGGCGATCAGGCTACGGATACGATTTCGTGCCAATCCCCCGATAATGGAGTTTTGGCAGGTGCATTGGTTGTGAATTGGGAACAGGGGCCAGACCTCTACACAGGCAGTGCAGCAGTAACTCGACCAGATGGTGACCCCCCTGTCCCTGTTCGAACATCAGAAAGGATTGCGCTATGGCTCAGAAGAACGAAACACCTGTTTTAATCCTGTCGCTGTTGATCACGCTAGGGCTTCTGGGGGCAGGGGCCTGGTGGTTCGCCAGCCGCTTCAATTTGGGAAATGTGCTGTCGGGTTCGCCATCCTCCAGTCCAGTAGTCACAGTTTCACCAGGTGGCACTCCGGGGGGCAGCAGTTCGACTGCGGTCAGTCCTGCTTCGATTCCCGATCGCATCAGCAGCGGCGATCGTGTTTTGTTTGACGGTGCTTCTCCCGACAAGCAGACGGCGGTGCAGGCGATCGCCAGCGGCAACTACGCCGCAGCGGTTTCCTCCCTGGAGCTTTCCTTGCAGAGCGATCGCAACGACCCCGAAGCCTTGATCTACCTGAACAATGCCCGCATTGGGAACCAGAAATCCTACACGATTGCGGTGAGTGTGCCCGTCGCCAATTCCCCCAACCCGGCACTGGAAATTCTGCGGGGTGCCGCCCAGGCTCAACATGAGATTAACCGGGCGGGGGGAATGAACGGGGTGCCATTGAAGATTCAGATCGTCAGCGATGACAATGACCCGAATATCGTCAAGCAGGTGGCCGATGCGCTGGTGAAAGATGCGTCGGTGTTAG
>JBIKWV010000714.1:0-3565 GCA_044356135.1 Elainellaceae cyanobacterium | reverse complement strand
CCCCCAGCATGTGGGCTTTCGGGCATTGCTGATTGGGAGGATGAATTAAGCAACGCCTGGGTTTTCGGATAGGCTCTAAATACTTACTGGAAGCGACCCTGAGGCTGAAATACTCGGAAGGTCAGGAAAGTCAGGGCTGCAAAATATAAAACGGAGAACCACCCGACGATCGAGCGAACCATCTCAACCGTGCTCACGTAATCGTCTTTCGATGGAAAGTCAAAATTCAAGACTTCCTGCGTTTTTTCAACGAGGTAGGTGGGGCGAAGGACATCTGTGAATAGAAGGATGCTGATCGCCCAGATGATCGCCAGAAAAATCAACTTCTTGGTCTGCATAAGTGGTTTGTCTTTTTTCTGAAAGCAGATTAACACACTTCTCCGACGAAGAAAAAACTTCCATGTTCCTGACATCTGGACTTTCGACTATTTTTTCTGCCATGCTGCAAAACGCTCGCTACGAGAGCGTTTTGCAGCATTTTTAATTTTTGCGCCGATTTTCCTGAAACGCTGACAGCGTTTCAGGAAAATCGGCGCGATTGAGTCAAAAGTCCAGTGACATCGGGCTGACTTACAGCGTGTAGGTAAATGCCTCGCACAGCGCACCCGGAACCCAGACACCGCCCAGGCTGCGATGGTCATACGTGCCAACTTCAGGGATGAACTCCTGGAAGTCCGTCAGCGCCAGCAGATTGTCTCCGAAACATCGGTAGAGGCTCTCGTCGAAGCGCAGGTTTTCAATCGGGGCGACAATTTCGCCGTTTTCGACCCAGAAGCAGGCGTAGCGGGTCATTCCGGTAATGCGTCCAGTGGGGCGATCGCTCCAGTTCAGATAGTGCAAATTCGACAGATAGAGTCCCGTATCCAGCGCCTTCAGAATGTCCGAGAGGGCGAGGCAACCGGGGGATAGTTCGGGCGATCGCAGGGCTTCCCCCCCATTGGCTCCGTTGGCCACCTTGCCGTATTCCTTAGCGGTGCGGGAATTGACCAGGGTATTCACCAGTTTCCCGGCTTCGATCAGGGGGAGTTCCAGGGGGGCAATCTCTCCCAGGTTGTTGAAGCGAGGCACCAATCCCCGGCGGAAGTTCTCCTTCAGGGTAAACAGGGGGGAGAAGGAGCGTTCTCCCCGGTGCAGCATTCCTAAAGCACTGGCTCCCTGCTGGATGGCGGCTTCACTGACGCCTCCCCAGGAAAACATATTGATAATTTCGGCGATCGCCGCTGGTGCCAGATAGGTTCGGTACTGACCTTTGGGAATCGGTTTAGGCGGCTGGGCCATCCGCTCAAACTGCTGGCGGGATGCCATCAGGCGGGTGCTGTAGGCCGCAGCATCCCACTCGCTTCCGGCGAAGGTGCCTTTTACCGCCTGACCATCCTCGGCAAAGATGGAATAGTCAAGGGCGAAGGATTCGGTGGCAAACCAGTGCTTCTGGCCGACAGAATCGGCATAGGCTCGTAGCAGGGCACCACCTGCATAGATACCCGTAAAATCCAGTCCGGAGACTTCCGGTAGGACAGATTCAACAACGGCATCTGGGGGCAACAGTTTGCCAAAGTGGGTTTCCCGGCTGGTCGCATTGCCGTCAGGGAGCACCAAATAGGGATCAACGAGGAGTTGGGGCAGTTCCTGCCGCAGGTCGAGCAGGGCGGTCTGCATTGTCTGGCAATCACTCTCCCAGTTGCCCGTCAGGGGAAAACTGCTACTGGCAATGCGCTGGTCATGCATCAGGGTAAGACTGGCAGAGCAGTCAGTAATCAGCCCCGTTTGCCGCACTTTTGCCCGGTTGAAGCGGGTGAACTGGCTTTGTTCCCCCGTCAGCCCCAGGGTGAAATCCTCGCCGGGAGCCAGGGATGGGAGCAGTAGTGCCACCAGATCATCAAACGTTTGCTCGATCGCTTCCAAAGCGGTTAACGTCATTCGCCCCCTCCAAATACCTCAATTTCAGCGAAGGCACACACCGGAGAACCGTGGCCGACGCGAATCGCCTGATTGGGTTCACCTTTGCCACAGTAGGGTGTGCCGTACATTTCCCAGGTCTGGTCGCTACCCACCTGCCTCAGGCTGTGCCAGAACTGCGGGGTTGTGCCCCGGTAGTTGGGGTTGCGCAAGGTTTTGGTAAACCTACCGTTCTCAATCAATTTGGCGTACTCGCAGCCAAACTGGAATTTGTACCGCTGGTCATCGATTGACCAGGAGCGGTTGGCCTCCATATAAACGCCGTGTTCAATGATGCCAATCATTTCTTCTAAAGGCTTTTCCCCCGGTTCCAGGTTGAGGTTGGCCATCCGATCGATGGGTGGGCGGTTCCAGGAAGACGCGCGGGCGCAGGCCACACCCGGAACTCCCAGACGGGTCTGGCTTTCCAGGCTACCCAATCCCCGCAGCAGTTTACCGGACTGGATCAGATACTCGTGGGTGGCGGGTGCCCCCGTGTCGTCAAAGCTGTAGCTGGCAAACTCACCGGGAACCGTGGGGTTAAAGGTGATATTCATCAGCTCAGAGCCGTAGGAGAGATGCCCGAAATCGGCAGGCTTTACAAAGCTGCCTCCGGCGTAGTTGCGCTCGTCGCCCAGGATACGATCGAGTTCCAGGGGATGCCCCACGCTCTCGTGGATTTGCAGCATCATCTGGTCGGGAGCCAGAACCAGGGTTGTGGTCGTATTGGGACATTCCTCAACGGTGAGCAGTTCAACGGCCTGTTCACCGATTTGCTGCGATCGCCCCCACAGATCTCCATCCAGAAACAGCTCCCATCCCCCCTGGTAGCAGTGAGCCAGATAGCCGTTGTTGCTGCGCTGCTGGACGACTGGCCCATCCTGAGCCGTGGCGCTGTAGTGGGTTTCAAGAATGACAAATTTTTGGTAGACCTCGGAGCCATTGCTGCTGACAAACCAGGACTCCGTTTCATTTGTAATCGCGGTGGCGCTGGTCTTCACAATCTGATCCGACACCTTCAGGGTCTTGCACAGCCGCACCAGCAGGTCGTTAATTTCGCCTGGTGTCAACGCATCCAGCGGTTTCAGAAAGGGAGAGTGGTACTGGCCGACGACCTTTGGGCGAACGGCAACGGTGGCGGGGTAAATGCCGTGGTTGCTGGCGGCGATCGCCTGTCGATAGGCCATCTCTGCGGCCTGTTGAATGTGTTCTGGATGAAAAGCGTTAACAGCTCCATAACCAATTTGCCCCTTGGCCAGCACTTCTACCATCACGCCCTGGTCGAGAGATTTGCCGTTACTCTGGGGTAGACCATCGCGCACGTTGCGGTAGCTTGCGGTCTCCCTGACGGCTCTCAGCCCAATCCAGTCTGCGGGAATATCCAGTGTTGCCAGTACTTGCTGCAATTCGGAAATCATGAATTCCTCGATCTCAGGAGCCAATGATAGGGCAGGATAGCTGCGATCGCCAGGTGACCAGGGAGCCAACCTTGTGCAACGCACGCAGCCACCTCTCTACCAACCAGACGACTGACCCTCTTTCCCATCGTAGTCGAGTCGGCTCGAAGTTCACAGGGGTTCTCTGCATTTAGGGGCTTCCAACAAAATAAAGTCGCAGTTTTAGTCTGGCG
>JBIKWV010000713.1:0-3572 GCA_044356135.1 Elainellaceae cyanobacterium | reverse complement strand
TAAAACCCCAGTTTTCACCTGGCGCGGCTAAGCCGCGCCAGGTGAAAACTGGGGTTTCACTGGGAGTTTATTTTATAGCAAACCCCTTATCACTAGAAAACGAGAACCGCTACAGGCGCGTCCTCGTTTTTTAGCGTCTCTACAGGTGAAACTTATGAACCGTCCATCGAACCATCGTCAACAAACCAGAGATAAAACCGCCAAACAGCCACCGCAGAGGCAACTTTAAGGGTAAATTCCCTGGTTCTCAGAGGTGCAGCGAATGCGTCTGAGGGTAGATCAATTGGAGACAACCTTGCCGCTATGATTAGCGTCCAGAGACAGCCGATAGCGCTTCGGCTTCTTCTTCGAGCATCGCACGCAGGCTGGGGAAGAGGAAATGGTTCTCTTCAACATACTGAGCACCAAACAGTCCCTTCTCAGCCCAGAAATATCGATCAGTCGTATGCTCGTTTCGCTTCACCAGAAGCAGCGCTGGGGGAGCAATTCCTTGAGCCTGAATAAAGTTGCGAGCTGCCGTGACCGGCTTCTCTTCGCCGCTCTCAATGCTAAATTGAGGAACAAGCTCGAGAATCCTGCGCCCTTCTAAGCGACGACGACTCTTGCGCTTACGTCTTCTTGCCAACCTCCTGACCTCCTATCTCACAAGTAGGTGTATACATTGCTCGTCTGCACCAGTATCGAGGGACAGCATAAACAGTCCCCCTGCCAACTCTTCGGACAAGCCCTTAATAGCTGGTTTACAAAGCGTTACTGTGCAACCTGACCGCACAAGACCGCCTGTATTGGGTCATGTAAGCTGTAACCGAGGTTACAAAATACATTGACCGTGCAAAGTATATCGATTTGAGTTCAAAATTTCAACTTCTTTTAACCTAAAGATACAAGTTCTAAAGGAAATCTATAAAAAATCTTGAACGCATCGAAATCTTTAGTTACTTATAGGTTATCTCGCAGGATAGAGATCTACAATGCAGCGGGCGGAAAATGGCCCCCAGAGATGACTATAATTCCTGAAGAAGTGAGATTTTGATGGGCGACGTTGCCAGTTTAGAGCAAATGTTGTCCTGGTGGGAGGAGTCCGTCGCAGTAACATTTCTTCATGTTTTGATAGTGCCGACTCCTGGCTCCCGTTTTTGCTAACGCTGTCGTTCCTATGTTGATGCCTGCCAGTGCGGAATTCGTTGCCCTGTGTCGATCGCAGGTGGCACTGCTGACGCAGGCCCTGGGAGCCAATCTGAGTATTGTGTACCTGACGGAGGAGTGGAATCAGGGGGAAGATGCCAACCTGGTGCCCGTGGTGGCTCATCCGGAAGCGGCTGCTGATTGGAACCGGGACCAAATTGTGGCATTGCTGTCGGGTCGATCGCTTCCCAATCAGCCGATGGGTCAGCTTCCTTCAGCAGCGAGTGGCGCTCAGGAGGAGAGTCGCCAGCCAGGTTTGCCTGATGTTCAACGATCGCCCTCTGTCAATCCCTCTGCTCCCCTCAGCGAAGCTCTGGCTCACCCCGCCCAGTACCCTCAGCAGCTTGTGCTGCCGCTGGTGCATGAAGGCGTGGTGATGGGGCTGCTGGTGACCGCTCGCTCCGATCGCCCCTGGCGATCGCAGGAACAGACCCAGGTCGAACGAATTGCCCGGACGCTGGCGATCGCCTGTATGCTTGACCAGAAAGCGCAGTGGGCTGACCACGAGCTGGAGCAGCAGGCACTCCTGCGATCGCAACAGCACGACCTGATGGACGACCTGATCCACCAGTTTCGCAACCCCCTCACCGCCCTGCGCACCTTCGGCAAGCTCCTGGTCAAACGGCTGCTGCCCGAAGACCCGAACCACAACGTAGCGGAAGGTATTGTGCGAGAGAGCGATCGCCTTCAGGATCTGCTGCTGCAACTGGACAGCGCCGTTGACGGAGGCCCAACTGGGCTTCTGCCCCCAGCCCACGATAGTTCATCCACCACGGACTCATCGGCTGCTCCAGACTCCCCCCGTCTCCTCCCCGGAACATCCATTGTTGCCAACCTGACGCTCGGCCCCCATGAGGTGAATGAGGTGCTGGAACCACTGCTGGATACAGAGATGGCGATCGCCCAGGATCGACAGATCCAGATCCAGGTCGAAATTCCGCCTCACCTGCCCACGGTTCACATTGACCTGAAAGCCCTGCAGGAAGTCCTGAATAATCTGATTGACAATGCGTTGAAATACACGCCATCAGGAGGCCAGGTTCTGGTTGTGGCAGGGCTGGAGCGGATGGTTGCCACTACTGCTTTCCAGGGCATCGCAATTATCGACAACGGTCCGGGTATCCCCGCTGAGGATCTACCCCGTTTGTTTCAACGGCACTACCGGGGGGCACAGGCCCAGTCCGATATTCCGGGGACGGGGCTGGGATTGGCGATCGCCCGCGACCTGGTGCAACAAATGTGCGGCGAGATTCAGGTGTTCAGCCCTGCTCGTACCAGTGGGTTGGTGACGCCCGAATGGGAGCGGGGGACAGCCATCATCGTCTGGCTACCGGAGTCATCGGAAGATTAGGGAGTGGTTGCCTGTTCGAGGGCTGTGGTGAGATGGGCGATCGCCGCCGCTGCATTGGCCCCGCACATTTCCTACGTCGGTCGGAGACTGAGGCCCACCAGGGGCTTAGGATTGCGAATTAAATAAAATCAGAGCACTGCTGTTTTCTGAGTCACGATGCCCAGCAGGGAAACCTTGGCAGTCCGCAGTTGCTCCAGAGCTTCTTCGAGGAGCGATCGCTTCAGTTTTTTCGGATCCGTTACCAGCGTCAGGCCGTCCGTTTGAGCTGCCACCAGATAGGCATCGGCAAAACCCAGCAGCGGCGGCGTGTCATAGATCACCAGGTCGAATCGGTTCTGAACCTGTTCCATCAACTGCTGCATCCGATTGGAGGAGAGAACGCGGGTTGGGTCGGGAGGCAGTGTTCCTGCGGTCAATACATAGAGTCGGGGTTCCTCAACCCACCGCTGGACGGCATCCCGCAGTTCCAGATCGCCAATTACCACATTGGTTAGCCCCTGGTCGTTGTCCATGTCCATGTAGGTGTGCAGCATGGGATTTCGCAAATCGGAGTCGATCAGGAGCACCCGCTGCCCCATAGCGGCTGCCGCCCTGGCCAGGTGGGCTGCGACTGTGGATTTGCCCTCGCCCTGGGTGGCGGAACTGATCACCACCGAGCGGATTGGGGTATCGGAGTTGAGCATCCGAAGATTGGTAAAGAGCGATCGGAAGGCTTCATCGAACGGCACGGATTTGTAGGGATGAGAGCCGTTGCGTGAGGCTGGCTCGTCCCCTCCCAAAATGGCATCTGCCTGTTGAAGTACACTGCCTACGCCCACCAGAATTTTAGGCTGTTCGCGCTCCTCCTCTTTTTGCGGAATGACTGCCAGCAGTGGCATCTTGGTAATTCGCTTGATCTCCTCCGAACTGCGAACGGCATCGCTCAGACGCTCCAGCAGGAGTGCGATACCCGTTCCGACCAGGAGTCCCAGAACCATCCCCAGAGCCAGGTTGCGGGCCAGAGTATTGTTGGTTAACTGAACCTGGGCGGGAGGCT
>JBIKWV010000712.1:0-3574 GCA_044356135.1 Elainellaceae cyanobacterium | reverse complement strand
CAAAACTTACATACTGTATTGAAGCTCACAAAAACCGCTGTTCCAACTTCAACAAAAACAACTAACTTGTTGCGAAACAAGTCAAATTTTCAAGAGGGAAATCATGGTAGCAGATGACAGCTAATCCTACTGGCAAGCCCTTGCCAAATCGAATCAGTCTGCTGGCTGAGCGGAGCCAAAATTAGCATCTGAGGTTCGTTTGCTGAAAGATGTTGATGAGAAAAAGAATCTTCACAAGTCCCACACATCTTTCTGTCATGATGCGAAAGGAGTAAAGAAGTATTGCGCTCCTGGAAGCAAGTCATCCAACTTATTGCCTTATCCATTGATAGTCCAGAGGAGAGAAAGCATGGTTTCTCCGGCCATAAATAATAGTGAGAATTCCACCAGAAAGGACGAAAAATTAAACGAAAAGGCAAATGCAGCGGCGAATGCCAAAGGGCATCCGTCGGGTGACCGCCGCTTCAAGCAACTCGACATCACGATGAAACGGCACCAGCACCAGCCCGATGCGTTGATCGAGGTACTGCATAAGGCGCAGGAGTCCTTTGGCTATCTGGAAGAAGATGTCCTGCACTATGTCGCCAGAGGACTGAAACTGCCGCTCAGTCGAGTTTACGGCGTTGCCACCTTCTACCACCTGTTCTCCCTCAAACCCAGCGGTGCCCACACCTGTGTGGTGTGCCTGGGAACCGCCTGCTACGTCAAGGGCAGCGGCGATGTGTTGAAGGCACTGGAGCAGGATTTAGGTATCCACGCGGGCGAAACCACCGCTGATGGTCAGGTCTCTCTCACCACCGCCCGCTGTATCGGTGCCTGTGGGATTGCCCCTGCGGTTGTATTTGACGGCACGGTGGCTGGAAAGCAGTTGCCCGAAGACGTGGTGGCCAGGATTAAGGAGTGGAAATAGATATGGACTGGAATGAACTGTTAGAAGTCGCCCAGACGGAACGCGATCGCCAGAAGTCTGTCCGCATTCACTGTTGTATCTCCACCGGATGTCGGGCCGCCAACTCGATGGAGGTGCTGAAGGAACTCATCGGCACGGTGGAGGATCAGCAACTGGGCGATCGCGTCGAAGTCGTCGGCGTCGGCTGTATGGGCTTTTGCAGCCAGGGGCCGTTAGTTGAAGTGGATCCGGGCGATGCTTTGTACGAAGAAGTGAAGCCGGAGGAAGCCGCCAGCATTGTTTCTACCCTCGTCGGAGGAACCGCCACCGCAATCCAGGGGGATACCCAGCATCCTTTCTTCAGCCGTCAGATGAAGATTGTGCGTAAGCACAGCGGTAAATTGAATCCGGAGCGAATCGAAGAATACATCGCAGTCGGAGGCTATCAGGCACTGTATAAGGCACTGTTTGAGATGACTCCAGCTCAGGTAGTTGACGAAATCAAAAACAGTGGTCTGCGGGGGCGAGGCGGGGGTGGTTATCCGACCGGATTAAAGTGGGCCACAGTGGCCAAGATGTCGGGAGACCAGAAATACGTCATCTGTAACGGTGATGAGGGCGACCCTGGTGCCTTTATGGATCGCAGCGTCATGGAGAGCGATCCACATCTGGTGCTGGAGGGAATGGCGATCGCCGGATACGCCGTTGGAGCCAACCACGGCTACATCTATGTGCGGGCAGAATATCCCCTGGCGATCGAGCGTTTACAAAAAGCGATTCAGCAGGCGAAAAAGTATGGCCTGTTGGGTAGCCAAATTTTTGATTCACCCTTCGACTTTAAAGTGGATATCCGCATTGGTGCCGGAGCCTTTGTCTGCGGCGAAGAGACTGCATTAATTCAATCCATCGAAGGCGGACGCGGCAATCCTCAGCCCCGGCCTCCCTATCCCGCTCAGTCGGGCCTGTGGGACTGTCCTACGCTGATTAACAACGTCGAAACCTACGCCAATATTTCCACCATTCTCAACAAAGGAGCCGATTGGTACGCCAGCATCGGTACCGAAAAGAGCAAGGGCACCAAGATCTTTGCGCTCACGGGCAAGATTCGCAACAACGGCCTGATCGAAGTGCCGATGGGCATTACGTTGCGAGAAATTGTAGAAACAATGGGCGGTGGCGTCCCCGATGGCGAAGTGAAAGCGGTTCAGACGGGAGGCCCCTCCGGTGGCTGTATTCCCGCTTCCCTGCTGGACACTCCTGTGGATTACGATTCCCTCACCGCTGTCGGCTCCATGATGGGGTCGGGCGGCATGGTGGTGCTGGATCAGACCACCAACATGGTGGAAGTCGCCCAGTTCTACATGGAATTCTGTCGGGGAGAAACCTGCGGCAAGTGCGTCCCCTGCCGCACGGGGACAGTGCAGCTTTACGGCATGTTGACCAAAATTCTGAACGGTCAGGCCACCCAGAGGGACCTGGAGCAAATGGAACACCTCTGCTACATGGTGCGCGATACCAGCCTCTGCGGTCTGGGCATCAGCGCTCCCAACCCGGTTCTCAGCACGCTGAAGTATTTCCGCGAGGAGTATTTGGAGCGCTTGCAGCCACAGCCTGGTGAACCCGCTCTACCTCCCGTCTCCAGCGTCCAGGAACTCCAGGAGGTCAGCCCATGAAAGCAGTTCGCATTCACCAATACGGAGGCCCGGAAGTCCTCACCTATGAAGAGGCACCCATGCCAACGGTTGGAGAGAGAGACGTGCTCATCCGCGTCCACGCCGCCAGTGTCAACCCGGTGGATTGGAAAATTCGGGAAGGCTACCTCCACGGTTTTCTTCACCACTCGCTGCCGCTGGTTCTCGGCTGGGATGTGTCTGGCGTGGTAGAACAGGTGGGCGCTGCCGTCACGGAGTTCCAGCCGGGAGACGCGGTTTTCTCTCGACCGGACATCTCCCGTGACGGCAGCTACGCAGAATACGTGGCGGTGGATGCTGATCTGGTGGCCTTTAAGCCTAACTCTATCGATCACATCCACGCGGCGGCTGTTCCCCTGGCGGCCATGACCGCATGGCAATCGCTGTTTGATGCCGCCAATTTAACCGCAGGACAGCGGGTTCTGATCCACGCGGCAGCGGGTGGCGTCGGCAGCTTTGCGGTGCAACTGGCGAAATGGAAAGGTGCTTACGTGATTGGCACGGCGAGCGATCGCAACCTGGAGCTAATCAAATCCCTCGGCGTCGATGAGGCGATCGACTATCGTGCCACCCCCTTTGAAACCGTTGTCAAAGATATGGATGTGGTCTACGACACAGTTGGCGGCGAAGTGCAGCAGAAATCCTGGCAGGTACTGAAACCGGGCGGCATTCTGGTGGGAATTGTTGACCAACCGGATGAGGCTGCTGCTGCTGCCCACAACGCTCGCGCCGCCTACGTCTTCCTTCAACCCAACGCCGCCCAGCTCACCGAAATTGCCGGACTGATTGACGCGGGTGTGATCACGGCGATCGTCGAAAATGTTTTTCCCCTCTCAGAAGCCCGTCAGGCCCACGAGTTAAGCCAAACCGGGCGTGTCCGAGGAAAGATTGTTTTCCAGGTAACGTAAGTATCCACCAACCACCCCTGTAGGGGCAAAGCATTCGGGCAATCACCTCCCGCGCAACCCAAAACACATCTACCCGAATGCTTTGC
>JBIKWV010000711.1:0-3590 GCA_044356135.1 Elainellaceae cyanobacterium | reverse complement strand
ACGCAAAATCAAGGGTTTACAAAAAACTGTCCGCACTAAAGTTAAGAGATGGAGAAAATTAAGCTGTGGGAGTTTATCACCTGATGGGTTTAGGGCGATCGCCTGGTGCAATTACAGGGGCATTATCCTACCTGGCATATCGGTATGAACGTTGGAACGACAGCGATTGTCGGTTCTTTGAACGGTCAGGTGAAGCGGAACAAAGAGAAGCTGGCGAACGTGTTGAAAATGTTCAATCTCTCGTACTGTTTACAACTGCTGAAGTCGTTAATGGCGGAATCAAAACTCTTTCCTATATTGATAATCAAATAGGTCAAACAATTGGCACAAATCAAGCTGAAGCACCAATGAAAGAGGTAGTTATGCCATTGAACCTCGCTGGGCACCCATCAAACCCTATGCTGAATTTTTGGAGCAGGCGAGGGAAGACAGGCGATCGCTGGAACAACTGAGTCATGACCCGCAGGAGGCATGGATCACTCGCCAAAGTTTGTCCTTGGTAAAATAAACTCAGGTAGCGCGATATCCTTTCCCATCCTCAGCATCAATATGTTGAATGTCCCCTTTGAAAAAATGCAGCATTATATTGCTACGGCTCAGGCTCGGAAGCAACAGCGATTGGTGTCTCTTCGTCAGCGTCAAGAGCAGGGGCTTGAAATTGCGCAGGCGGCGGCAAAAATCCTCAAATCTGAATTCGCAGTCGATCGCGTTGTCGTCTTTGGGTCATTGCTGGGAGACAATTTTCATGAGAATTCTGACATTGACCTGGCAGTTTGGGGATTGGCGGAAAGGAATTACTTCAGAGCAGTGGCACAGCTTCTATCATTGAGTGATTTTGACGTTGATCTGATAGAAGTACAGTTCGCCAGTGAAGAGATTCTGGAAGCGATCGCCCAGGGGAGAGAGCTATGAGTCGATATAGCGTTCTGGTTGCCCGGTTGAACAGGGAGTTGACGAAGATTCAAGTGGCGGTTCAAACAGCAGTCTCTCAGGCGAACAAAGCAAAGACCACGGGTGATCTAGATTATCTTCAGGCAGCAGCATTGAGTTTGCAAAATTTCTACATGGGTGTAGAGCAAGCCTTTGAGGAGATCGCCAAGCAGATTGATGAATCTTTGCCAACAGGAGCCAGTTCTCATCGGGAGCTATTGGAGCAGATGGCGTTGGAAATACCCAAAGTCCGTCCCGCAGTGATTCAGTCAGGCACTTTTGCTCGCCTCAATGACTACCGAGGGTTTCGCCATGTGGTTATTCATCGCTATGGGTTTGAACTACACCCTGAGCGAATCCAGGAGCTGGTTGAGGAACTACCTGTTTGCTGTAATGCGTTGGTGCAGGATATTCATGCCTTTTGTGAGTTTTTAATGCATCTGGATCAATCTCTGTAGAGAAACATGATTCTATTGAACCTGGAACCTGTGGTTACTGCTGATGGCAGAATTATCCTTTGATTACCTACCGGCAATCGACTTGCTCGATTACCTCGTCCCTGGGGTGCTGGGGCAGAAGGGTAACTTGCTCAAAGCCGTGCGTCTATGGGTCATCTTAAGATCGCTCTACGGGGATCTTTTCTTTGAGCAACTGGATGAAGAGGGTGGGTTCAGCAACGCCCAATGGCGTGACACCTTTGTGCAGCCGGAGATACGGCGTAGAACCTTGCGCCAGTGGCTGTTTGAAGAGCGGCCCACCCTGGACGAACTGCAATGGCGGCAGAGCTTTACCCGACGATATGGGGTGGAGGGCGATCGCCTCAACTCCCTCCTTGGCTCTCCTGCTTCAAAGCAGTCCCCCTGCCCCTTTGACGTGGACGATCGCACTCTGCGCAATGACTTTGCGACGCTTGAAAAATTGGGTTGGCTCGAAGCCAGTGGAACTGCAAGCCAACGGCGATACTGGCGAGTTCAGTCATTCCCCGAAATGCCGTGGGTGGCTTCAGCGGCTGAACGAACCACCACTCACTTTATTCCAAACGATCTGGCAAGTGTGGTGGATCACTTCCCCCAACCGATCAACGGCATTCAACGGTTCATTCTGGACGTGGAATACATTGTGCCTCAGTCAGTATCCGGCCAGGTAGATCGCCTCCTTCAAACCTTAAAGCAGCTCTGGCAGCAAACCCCTGTCCCACCCGTGCGCTTGAGCTACCGCAGTATTCGCTACTATGAGGCGGAGTTTGAGCTGATGACCTATCCAGTCTGTATCTATTACTTCCAACGGGCACCCTACCTGTTTGCCTTTGGGCAAACCCCTCAGCAGAAAGCAGAAGACCACCCGAATACCCCCAACTGGTATGATTACCGCCTGGATCGGATTCTATCCTTGCAGCCATTGGACTGGGAGGATACCTCAATTCCCGCGACATGGCGGGAACGTAGGCGTTCATCGAAGACTTCAGCAACCATCCCCCGGTTGTTTGCCGAAAAAACACCTGCCTATGTCGAACAGGAAGTCGCCGCAGCCCTGGGTGTTGAGATCCATCGCCCGATCGCCCCGCTGCTGCTGCGGTTTGACCGTTATTTCTACGGCAACTACATCGCCAATACTGAACGGGTGAAACAGTTTGTCGAGATGGACTTTGAGCGGGCGGAGAAGCACTTTCAGGCTGATCCGAGCATCATTGATCGAGGACTGTCTCTGTTTCATCTGTTTGGCGATCGCCCCCGCCATAAGTCCGATGTCTTTTGCCTCGCCCAGCATCGTCTGGGTGATAACAATGTGGTGATGCGCTTGCGAGCCTGGGGGCCAAATGTTGAGGTACTATTGCCCCTGAGCCTGCGGCAGCGAATGACGGATGACATGCAGGAAACCTGGAGATTGTATGGAGAGCGACGGGACAACCCTTGAGAATATGACTGAGATTCCGCTTCTCACCCAGCGGTTTGACCATGCGAACTGAACCGTAGCAGTCCTTCACAGAGGAGCATCTTCAATGGCAAAACCAACTTTTACGATTACCGACAAACAACACCCGGATGGCTTTACTGTGCGTTCAGTGGAGTTCGAGATCCCCGGTGGTGTGACAACGCCTGAACAATTTGCTGAAGCTGTACAGGAGATTGAATCAGACCTGGTAGGCGCTCTACCGATTCTCATCAACGGTCGTGGCCCCGTTTGGGGGTATGGCATGATCTTTCATGCAGCTCATCCGAGTCCTGCGATCGCCACCTATGACCCGCGTCTTGGGTACGTCATTGTCCAGACCCATGACGAACGCTTTCAGGTTGGTAAGACGCTCGAAATGCCATGACAAGTTTCTCATCACCTGCAACTGGTTCACCCCCTGACCCGCGAACGGGTTACCACGGAGCCGTGATTGCTGTCGGAGGTCCACCCCATTCGGGTAAGTCAGTGTTTCTGGCGGAGCTTTATCGTCAACTGCTCCAGCGTCAGCCGTCAGGGGTCTTTCTGCAACGGGCTTGCCCGGACGGAGAGGGTATGTGGTCAAACGAGGCAGACCTAGGGTGTGTCATCAATTAGGTAAGCTGGGATAAGCAGTCTTTCAGCTATCTGACTCTTATGACAACCCGACGCTATGCCCTCCGCGATGACCAATGGGAACGGATCAAGGAGCTGTTACCTGGACGACAGGG
>JBIKWV010000710.1:0-3596 GCA_044356135.1 Elainellaceae cyanobacterium | reverse complement strand
CGTAGAGTCTTTGAGCGGTAGAACGCACATCAGAGCGCGGATCTTTGAGCTGCTGTCCCAGTTGCACCACTGCCGCATTCAGGGTCACCGCATTGACCGGGACAGTGCGACGAATCGGAGGCGCGTTGGGACTGACCAGCACCAGTTCCAGACGATCGGGTAGCACCAGAGGATACAACAGCACTGCATCCTGTCCCAGTTCCCGCAAATTGCGTCGGAGGGCATTCAGGTTCGTCAGTTCGATATTCTGCCCGCTCGTGGTCTGCCGCAGTTGGGCGATCGCCGCTTTAATCACAGGAGCGTTGACAAAATCATCAAAACTGGCAAGCAGAGCAGACTGATTTGCCAGCAGTTCACGGTATCGCTGTTGTTCTTCTGGGGTTAATGCCGCCGCTGATTTTGCTTCCAGACGAGCCAGTTCTTCACCTTCTGCGATCGCCCGTCGATAGAGCGCCACAACCTGTTGTTCGGGTTGCCAGTAGTCAATCCCTGTACCCGTCTGGGCATTGCCCCGCACATTCTGTAGATAATCTTCCAACTCCTGGACTTTCAACAGATCCAGTACCCGCTGTGCTTCCAGCACCCGATTCTGTTGCAGCAGCAAATCGGCCAGTTTCCTGTATCGTTCGGCAACAGTTTCAGTAAAAGATTCTTGCTGTTCTCGGCTCAATCCCCTGAGATTTTGTCGAATCGTTTCTGTAATATCAACCGATTGCTTATAGAAAATGATTGCTAGCTCCGGTTGATTCTGTACTTCCATCAATCGAGCAATATTTGACAGTGCCGTGCTTCGATCGCGCTCATTCCCTGTTTTCTGAATAATGATAAGACCCTGTTGATAGACCTTCAGCGCCTGTTCATACTGCCTTAGTCTGGAATAGGCAAGACCTATCGCATTCAGCGTATAGCTCTGGTCCAGCCGATTCCCTAATGCCTGATTAATTTGCAAAGCCTGACGCAGCGTTTGCAAAGCCTGATCATACTGTCTCTGCCGAATCAACAGTTCCCCCATGCGGTTCAGCGTTGTCGCTTCTCCCCTGCGATCGCCAATGGCTCTGCGAATGGCGATCGCCTGTTCATATCGCTCCCTGGCCTGAGCGTATTGATTCTGCACCGCGTAGATCGTTGCCATACTGTTGAGGGAGATGGCTTCCAGATTGCGATTCTGAATGGCTTGAAAGATGTTGAGCGCCTGCTGATAGGTGACGATTGCCCGATCATACTGCCCCAAAACATAGTAGACATCTGCCATGCCCAGCAGGGTTTCACCTTCCTGCTTGCGATTTCCGGTAGTTCGATTAATGGTTAATGCCTGACTGAGGAGTTCCAGCGATCGCGGATACTGACTCAACATCGTATACACCGAAGCCAGCCCGTTCAGGGTATCCGCTTCATCGTCGCGATTGCGTCGCTCGCGTTGAATGACCAGCGCCTGCTCTAATACTTCGATTGCCTGTGAATATCGTCCCAACCGTTCATACAGTCCCCCCAGGTTGGTCAACGTCACTGCTTCCCCTGCCCGGTCTTTCACTTCTCTGCGAATCAACAGGGATTGTTGAAACAGTTCCAGCGCCCGGATATTGTTCCCCGCATCGGCATCTGCGATCGCCATATTATTCAGCGTCACCCCCTCGCCCCGGCGATCGCCCACTGCCCGCCGAATTGTCAGTGCCTGTTCCAGCAATTCTCGCGATCGTTGAGATTCCCCCAGGGAACCGTACACCAATCCCATATCGTTGAGAACCGCACCTTCGGCAGTCCGATTACCCAGCGATTGGTAAAGCTTCAGGCATTGTTCATACGCTTCCAGTGACCGGGCATAGTTGCCCAGTGTGCGATGAACTGACCCGATGCGGAGAAGCGCCCCTGCTCGCCCCTCCACAGAATTGATGCGTTGAAAGACAGCTTCTGCCTGTTGCAGAAAATCCAGTGCCCGCGCGTATTCGTTTAACTCGGCGGAGTCTCTCCCGATCAAAAACAGCATCAACCCCTGCCCTCGACCATCTCCGGCGGCTTCAAACGCCCTCAGTGCCTGCTGATATTTCTCGATGGCCAGTCGCCATTCATTACGGCGGGATAATTCCCTGCCCTCGCGGAACAGACGAACGCCGGGAGCAACGCGCTCCGGAGAATTCTGAGCCAGGTGATTGGGTGGGACTGGGGTCGGGCTGGGTGAAGCAGTCATTCCTGTCCCTCCCGTTAGCACCACTGCATTGATGGACAACCCCAGCAACAATTTCAATCCAGCACCACTCATGAAAACTCTCCAGGTGAGCCATTGATTATCCCATGAAATTCAGCAGCTTTGCAGAGCCTCCAGGACGTGGGCGATCGCCCCTACGCTCCCAGAAAATTACCGAAGGTCTGGTTGGATGCCAGCCGAAAGTTACCGGAGGGCAAGCGGATAGACGAAGTTGTGCGAACATCAGCAATCAGGTCGAACACCCCATTACGCAGCACAAACAGGTCAAAACCAGTGGCGTCGCGTCGGGCCTGATAGACTTCCCTGGCACCCAGTTGGATGATGTCATTGGAGCTAAAGTCAGTGATGATCGCATAGTCGGCAAAACCACCCGCCCGATAGTAGGAGCCGGAGCGATCGCCCAACACAAATCCATCCCCGTTGAGTCCACCCGTCAGGCGATCTACTTCCCGGAAACCGCGTGCAGAACTGTCGGTGCCGATTAAAACATCAACGCCTGCATTGCCAACCAGTGTGTCATTGCCGCCCCTGCCGATCAAAAAATCGTCACCGCTCCAGCCGTCAAGGAAGTTGGCAGCACGATTGCCTGCGATCGTGTCATCGCTGGGGGTGCCACGCACGTTAACAAAATTCTCAACGGTGAAGGATATCGTGCCCAGAAACGGCACATCGTTCACCACCAAACTATTTGCACCCAGGTCGATTTCAAAGGATGCCTGTCCACTGCCGCTGGCTCCGTCGATCAGGTTGGCAAAGCCCCGTGCGCCAACGACTCGCTCCACGCCAATCACCTGGTCGGTTCCTAAATTCCCCTTGCTGATTCGACCTCCCGGCAGCAGCGTCACCGCTCGTCCTGCACGACTGTAGTCCATCGTATCAAAGCCAGCACCACCATTAACAAAATCATTCCCGGCAAATCCTTCAATCAGGTCATCGCCATCAAAGCCATACATATCATCATCAAAGTTGGTGCCGGGGAGATAGTCAGAAAAATTAGAGCCAATAATCTCAAACATTGTTTTCTTCCTGTTGAATTTGTGTTGATCAAGTTTGTCGAAGTCTTGTAATACGCTTTAACTTCGTGTTGATAAACAGTATTCCTGGCGCGTTTTACCTATGCACGAGAGTTACCCGGTGTCGAAACCAGCATTCGAGGTCTTCCGTTCACCAAAGCAGCTCACGAGCAGCACCGTTCCCTTCGACTCCGCTCAGGGAACTACCCCTGAGGCAGCAGCAGAAACTTCAGTTTCTTCCGCCCCTTTCCTTATCCAAAGGATTGGGTGACATGCTCTGCGGTGAACCTTCACCCCCCCCTAAGGAATGAGAATTGAATAACCTGTAAGGGTTTTGCCATAAAATAAAATCCCAGTAAAACCCCAGTTTTCACCTGGCG
>JBIKWV010000709.1:0-3601 GCA_044356135.1 Elainellaceae cyanobacterium | reverse complement strand
TGATAATGTTCTGAATGTCGGCGCGGGGGGAGGCAAAATAAACCCCTTGGCCCTCGGCAACGTTGAATTCCTCAAAACTGTGCAACAAGTTTGGGCCACGGACTGCGCCACCTGTGATCGCCTCTACCCCCAAATCATTGAAGTTCGGTGTGACCTGTGACTGCTCCCCACCCAGCGTATCATCCGGCACCAGCTGTGCCCCAGCAGGAGCAACGATCAGAACTGCAAAACACAAACTCCAGAAGCGCCATAGCTTGAATAAAGCTGAAATCTTAGAAGAAATAAGGGTCTCCAAAGGACGGTTTCGGAGGCTCATGAGGGGGCTTTAGTAAAGTTTTGAAGTATTATTTCATCTGTTGTCGAGAAATACAAGTCAAATCTGCTACTTGCCCTCGATAGAAACGGTTGCACTACTGACCGTACACAGACTGCGGACATATGCCTCCTGCTGCTCAACAAATGCAGTAGAAGGATTGTTGACCTCAAACACAGTTTGCAGGGCATCTGACCAGAGTTCCTGGTCGGCAAAAAACTCAGCTTTCTTGAGCGCGATCGCCTCTGGAGAGGCCCCCATCGACTGTTGCTGGCGCTCCAATGACTGGAGTTCAGCGGCAATGGTCTGGCGCTGGGCAGTGGGCATCATGTCAAACGTGTGCCAGTTATCGCTCCTTCCAGTCACCTGCCATTGATAGAGCTTTCCGGGCTGTAGGGGTATTGTACCGCTGTATACAGCTGACTCCTGTGCTGCCTCCAGCGCCTGCCTCCATATCACCTGGCTGGTTGCGCGATCGCGCACCCGCAACTCCACACCCCGGCCCTGCCACAAAAACAGCGGTCGCTCATGCCAGATCAGCCGTTTGCCCAGTAGGCCAGGGGCAATCGGGCAAGTACCGCGAGTCCCCAGTGGGCGACGAGGGCGGCGATTCCAGATAGCAATTTGTACAGGGGGAGAATCGTGAAAAACAGCGGGAAACTGAGCTGATGGTCTGATACCAGGAGAGGACAAGAAAGGGGAATTTAGAAATGCAATTGGCAGCAGCAGGGCAGCAATTTTTACAGAAGTTTGATCCTTGCGGTGCATTATTTACTTCCTTCTAACATACGGAAAAACATAGGCCAGAAACACTGCCGATGGCAATGTCCAGGGCAGCACCAGCGCAGCAGAAATAAAGAACTGGAGGCTCAGAAGACCGTAGGTGAGCGGTATCGCCAGAACAATTGTAATGACCTGGCGATCGCTCAACCGCGTGGCTCTCGATCGTTGTCGCAACCATCGCTGCATCAGCCATCCTCCAACTGCTGCAACACCAATCATCCAAATATCGGGAATGGGAGTGACCAGCCGCTGCTGAAGGAAATGGTGGGTCATGTAGGCCAGCGATTGCCCTCCAGCGAGTCGTTCCTGCTGTGTCCAGTAATGGAGAGCAAGGGGCACTGGAAAATGATCGGGTTCACTAGGCAACATTCCCAGACCCGAATCAGCGCCAACTGCCACTAGCACGATCTGATTGCTCAAGTCGGGGAAAGGATTGGCCTGGTCAAACAGACGTGCTGCCGGAGTTACTTGAAAAACGCGATCGGGGGGAATGGAGAAATCAATAATCGGTTGCAGATTGAACGGGGTGTGTACCAACAGCAAGTCTTTCAGATGACTTGACTGGGGCGATCGCTTCTGAATTGCATCCAGAAAGTCAATTCGCAAATCCTGGGTGCGATTCACACCCGGTTGAGGCAGATCAGGGATTTCATGGCGGGCAACTTTTACCATTGCCATTAGATAGGCGATCGGGCAAACCTGACGACAAGACGGGTCAAAGGTGGGCGTTTCTAGCCAGCGTTCATTGGCGTTGATGTAGCCCTGGAGTACCCAATCTTTCTGAGCAATACCTGTTTTCTGGTTCAATCCTCGCTCTTCAAGTGATTCCTCATTCAGTTCCGCTGCCAGAATCAACCACTGTTGCTGCTGCACCGCTTTCCTGATTGCCACTGCCAATGCTTGATCGCTGCCGGGGATTGCATCTTGAGGGCGATCCAGCACCACATCCAGACCCACAATCGGTGCCTTTAACTCTCGCAGGCGATCGATGATTTGCGCCAGATAGCGTCGATCGAGATATTGCAACTGTCCAGCTCCGCTCGACAACGAAGCCTCATCAATCTCAACCAGAGCAACCGGAGGCTTTGTAGTAGGAAGCTGCATGGTTGCCTGTCGGTAGAGGGACTGCATCAGCAATCGTCCATCCAGCAGCACATCTTGAACTACAACCAGGGAACCCAATAGGAGTGCTGTTGTCAAAGCAATCGCTCCAACCGGGTGTGGCATCAACTGCTGTAGATAGTGACGCCAACCACTTGCAGGTAACTGCCACAACTCTGCACCAGGATGACAAAACAAGGATGCAACCAGGTGAGCAGAAGGAAACGCATATTGTCGCTGCGCCAGTAGAAACTGCCGCGCTGCAACGAGCGCCTCATAAATGTTCAGGCGTTTCTCTAACGCCTGTAGGAACTGAATTAGAAATTCCTGTGCGACCGTGTTGTGAATTGGTTCACGCATCACTACAACCTGGCTAAAACCTAGATTGATCAATGTGTTGGCGATCGCCAGTCCACTACAGGAGTTGAAGATTGCCACCTTTAATCCCCGCTGTTTTGCCCGTAGTAGCGGGGTTTCGATCTCTTTCATCGAGATTGAAACTCCCGGCGCAATTCCTAACTCTCCTCCAGTAAATGTCGTCTCATTACTGTGACCGGCAAAAAACAGTACGTCCCAACCCTGCTCATCGTCAATTGCCTGAGTGATCTGCTCAATAACCTGAACAACAGTCTGTCCCGGTTGCCAACCTACAAATTCAACATCTGCCACTTTCGAGAGCGATCGGACTGTTCGGCGGTCAGCCTCAAAATTCAAACCAGTATCATCGCCCAAAATTGCTAGAATTCGCGCACGTTTACGCTGAGAGCTAGACTGCTCTGCGGCGCTACTGATGGTGGAAGGAGTACGTATAATCGGGAGGTCACCTGCGGAAAATTCAGCCCCCAATTCCCAGGTTTCCCAGGGGAATCGCTCTAAATCCAGCGGAGTGCAGGTTAAGAACAGTTGAGTAGACGGGCGATCGCTTGTTCTCCTTTGAGCGGCATCTGCCAAACGCTTGCGAATTTGATAGAGTGCTTCATGCCGCAGCCAGCGGTGAAATTCACAGAGCAGAGTAGATTCAGATTCAGCTAAACGACTCCGCCAGTCCACAATTGATACTGCCACCCCCCCGCTCCCCGCTGAAATCCCCCGCAGATGCTTGCCGCTATCGGGAGCTGTTAACGGTGAGGAATTCAGCGTTGCATAGAAGTTCAAGTACGCCTGCTGCCAGGATTGATACAGGAAAGTGAGGGCCTCCGGAAAATCAACCTCAGCCATCAAACGCTGCCCTTTGCCCCAGGACAGCTCAAACACGCAGACCTGTCTGATCCTTTGAACTTTAAGATGGAGACTCTCGGAGTCAGACACCATATGAGTTGCAGTTTACAGAGCGATTCTAAGCAAAGTTGCTCCTATTCTTTCACGTGCTGAAGGGAAAGTCATCAAGGAGAGAGTTCTATTTTT
>JBIKWV010000708.1:0-3604 GCA_044356135.1 Elainellaceae cyanobacterium | reverse complement strand
CTTTGTGCCCCACCCCCCAACCATCAGTTAACTTAAGCCGCTGAGAACTACGCTTTCGGGTGGAGTTACGGTAGGCTGAATGAGGAGTAGTGCAGGCGATTCCCCCTCCTGGGAACCGCGAAGCTACCGCCCCTACTCCTGCCGTTCCTCTCTGCCGTCGCCATGTCTACCCCCGTTGACTTTCTCAGCACACTCAATCCCTCTCAGCGTCGGGCTGTCGAGCACTACTGTGGGCCGCTGCTGGTGGTAGCTGGGGCAGGTTCGGGAAAGACGCGGGCGCTCACTTTTCGAATTGCCAACCTGGTGCTGACCCACAAGGTTGATCCCGAAAATATTCTGGCGGTGACTTTTACTAACAAAGCCGCTCGTGAAATGAAAGAGCGGATTGAGAAATTATTTGCAGAACAGGAAGCCCAGTCGCAATACGGTAAGCCGCTGGAGGCGCTGCGGGAAGTAGAGCAGGTGAAACTGCGATCGCACGTCTACAAGAACATCACCAAAGAACTCTGGATCGGCACGTTCCATGCTCTATTCTCCAGGATTTTACGGTTGGACATTGAGAAATATCAAGATCCGCATGGGCACAAGTGGACGCGCAGTTTTTCAATTTTTGATGAGTCCGATGCCCAAAGTCTGGTAAAAGACATCGTATTGAACCAGCTCAATCTGGACGACAAAAAGTTTGAGCCGCGATCGGTGCGCTACGCCATTAGCAACGCCAAAAACCAGGGACTTTCCCCTGAAATGCTGGAGCGGGAACAGCCCAACTACCGGGGACGGGTAATCGCCAATGTTTACGCTGAATATCAGAAAGCATTAGCAGCAAACAACGGCCTTGATTTCGACGATCTGATCCTGATTCCAGTCCAGCTATTCCGGCAGAATGAACAGGTGTTGAACTACTGGCACCGTCGTTTCCGCCATATTCTGGTAGACGAATATCAGGACACAAACCGCACTCAGTATGATTTGATTCGTCTGCTGGTGACCAACAACCAACCTGTCCAGGAAAACATCTGGAATCATCGCTCTATCTTTGTCGTGGGCGACGCAGACCAGTCAATTTATTCATTTCGAATGGCAGATTTTCGCATTCTGATGGACTTCCAGAAGGACTTTGGGGATGGCCTGCCGGATGATGATACTCGCACTATGGTGAAGCTAGAGGAAAACTACCGCTCCACTGAAAACATTCTGGAAGCTGCCAATTACTTAATCGAAAACAACACCGAGCGCATTGACAAAGTGCTGCGCCCCACACGGGGAGCTGGAGAATCAATTTTTTGCTACCGGGCCGACGATGAAACCGCAGAGGCCAGCTTTGTCGTCAGCCAGATTCGCCAGCTTGAGATGACGAATCCCGAACTGCACTGGGGCAGCTTCGCCATTCTCTACCGCACCAACGCCCAGTCCCGCACCTTTGAAGAATTCCTCAACCGCTACAGCATTCCTTACACCGTGGTGGGGGGGCTGCGGTTCTACGACCGGAAAGAAATTAAGGATGTGCTGGCGTATCTGCGGGCGATCGCCAATCCCGAAGACAGCGTCAGCCTGAAGCGTGTCATTAACACACCGAAGCGCGGTATCGGCAAAACCACGATTGATCGCCTGGAGGCTGTTGCCCGCGAGACTAACGTGCCCCTGTGGGACATCATCAGTGACGAGACTTCGGTGCAGACCCTGGCGGGGCGATCGGCCAGGGGGGTGACCAACTTTGCCGAAATCATCAAGCACTGGCGCGAACAGGCAGAAACCCTGCCCGCCTCTCAGGTTGTCCAGGGTGTTCTGGATGACTCCAGCTACATCCGGGAGCTTCAGGCGCAGGGCACCGATGAGGCTGAAGACCGGATCAAGAACGTGCAGGAGCTTTACAACGCTGTTCTGCAATTTGAGGAGGAAAACGAAGACGCCTCGCTGCTGACCTTCCTGGGGAATGCCTCCCTGGCCTCTGACCTGGACGACCTGCAACAGGCTCCCTCCCAGGTGTCTCTGATGACACTGCACTCCTCTAAGGGATTGGAGTTTCCCGTGGTGTTCCTGGTGGGCATGGAGCAGGGGCTGTTCCCCAACTTCCGCTCTCTCGAAGATCCGGCCTCCCTGGAGGAAGAACGCCGCCTCTGCTACGTTGGCATCACCCGTGCCCGTGAGCAACTCTTCCTCACCCACGCCCGTGAACGCCGCCTATACGGTAGCCGCGAGCCTGCCAGTCCTTCCCTGTTTCTGGCAGAACTGCCGGAGGGCGCAATCCTCACCAACCACGCCAGCGCTATTCCCAAGAAGATGGCTACTCCCATTCGGGAAATCAAAGCGCAACAGGCAACGGGAACCATCGGCGGAGTGCGGCCCAGGGCAGCCGTTAAGAATTCTCAGGCACCAGCCGGGAAGGTGCAGAATTTTGAGGTGGGCGATCGCATCCTCCACGGTTCCTTTGGCATCGGCCACGTCACCCACGTTTTTCGCACTGGAGAGAAGGTGACGATCGCCGTCAAGTTCCCCGAACTGGGACAGCAGAAGATCCTGGATCCAAGGATTGCGCCGCTTCAGAAAATGGATAAGTAGGCGCGATTAAACTTGCAACCCAAACATCTGTTCCACCCGCTGCGCGGGTGGAACAGATGTTTGGGTTTTGACTTTTACTGCACGCCCAATTACTGAGCAAATCAACAAAAGAAGCGTGGCGACGCCGCGCTTCTTTTGTTGCTTCAGTCGATTATTGGTTTCGCACAATCACTGATACCGTTGCAGTACCCAGTTGCAGGTTGGGCGAGAAAGCGGTTGTGTTAAACAACTGGTTCAAGGTGCTGGCAGCAACCGCAGAGAGCTTGACTTGAACGTTACCAATGGTCAGACGGCGGGTTATGGGATTGGGTCGGAGGGGAGCAGTGAGTCTAGGCAGGCCCAAAGAGAACAAGGGCACCCGATCCACCAGATTGCCATTGACGGTCACCAGCCCGGTCAGGACAGGCTCTTCGTCCAGCGTCGTCACAATAAAGTCTGACAGTACCACGCTGGTCGCGCCCCGTACAAATTTGAGACCTCCAGTGTGGCTCACTTCCAGTTCAACTGCTCCCAGGTCTACGGCTCCACCTGTTGCAGGAAAGGTCGCTACCCCACCAACCAGGCGGCTATCAGGCAGAACAGAAGGGGTGATTCCATTCGCTGTCAATGCGCCCAGAACGATGGAATTGAGGCGCACAAAGGTGGTGCCAGTCTGGATGTCACGAGTGGGACGAGCAACAGCAGGGGAGCTAAAGGCCACCATAGCAGCGACAGAGACAGCGCCGACAGCGACCCGCAGTTGGTTTCTCAAACTCATTTCGGCTTCTCCTGTGTGGGGATGTGGGGGACTGAATTCGGAACGGGAGTAGCTTCTCACCGAGAAACTTCCCTGTTTCTTTCCACAAACAAAATTAGAAGTTTTAACAAAAATTTACATGTGTCAAAACTCCTATCGGGAAATAGGACTTTAGTCCTATAGGAGGTTGAAGCCCTGGTACACTAATTGATAAATCCGCGCACCTTACAGCGCTTCGCGCTGATATAGAACCAGAGTTTTTGTTTTGATGCCCGCGGGGCGCGGGGGTCCACAAAAACTCAGTTCCAC
>JBIKWV010000707.1:0-3607 GCA_044356135.1 Elainellaceae cyanobacterium | reverse complement strand
ACAGGTGGGCAAGATGTCCACCCCACAAGAATCTCTGGTTTTCAGGACAAAGTTGCCCATTGAGAGACATGGGTTTTGATCACAAAAGCCCCCGATAGCGAATGAAGATCAGTACCGCCGCCCACGACCCCAGGGCCACCTTGATCGCCACCAGCAGGTTCAGTATTGGTACCACGCCACCGCTGAACAGGGTGCCGAATTCTCCGTGCGGCAGCTCGTAGCCGATGAGCGTGATCACCGACAGCACCACAAAAACCAGCACCGACACCTTTTCCCAGGCGGCAGCGTGCCATTTCTGGTAAATTCCCTGCATCCACTCCGGGGAAGACGTGATCGCCACCAGTCCGATCGCCGTTCCCCCGGCTACCCCTGCCGCAAAGCCACCCCCCGGACTCAGGTGTCCCCGAATACCCAGCTCAATGCTGACCAGAGCGGCGATCGTCGCGCCAAACCTGGCCAGCACAATCGAAGGCTGGTCGGTGAAACGGTAGATGGTGCAGAAGGGGCGCTCATTGGCCAGCAGATACTTGGTTCCCAGGATAGCGATCGTGAACACCACTACTTCAAAGATGGTGTCGTACAGACGATTTCTGAAAATCACCGCCGAAACTGCGTTAGGCAGGCCGCTGTCATCCACGATCGCCTGCACAATCGAGGAGTGGAGGGGATTGGGAGCCACCGTCGGCATCACCAGCATTTTGATGAGAAACAGGGTGCCCGCGATGACGTAAAGCCACTTCAGTGAAAAACCTTTCATGACTGTTCCTCACCCAATGGGGATGTACCAATATGGGGCGTCTGGGGGGCAGAAACCACCTTGTAGCTGAGGCTGCTGGCCGTTGAAGTCAGCTCCGTGCCCATAAAATCGTAGAGCCGCTTGATGCGAGTCACCGTCTGGTAAGGCCGTTTTTCTGCACCGGGAACTCCATCCCCGTACTCCGATCGCGCACAGATGGCGTGGACTTCTTTCTCGGAGAGCGATCGCTGCAACGCCTGCCAGTTCACGTAGGGCACCAGTTCCAGACGCATATAGTGTTTCTTGAGAACCAGCCGCAGATCCTCCAGCAGCGGGGTCAGGGGATGATTGGCTTTTTGCTCCGGTGTCGCTTTACCCGACACCTCATCCATATCCTCCTCCAGAATTCCCAGACGCATCACCAGGGACGATCGCACCGCCACAGCGTACAGCATGATCGCCAGTAGAGTTCCCACCAGTGCCTCGGTCAGGGCGACATCGGCTGCTCCCAGTATGGTGTAGGTGAGGGCGGCGATCGCCCCCAAAATCCCCCGCATAATCAGCGCATGATAAGGATTTCCCTGAAACACCACCATTCCGGCGGAGAGAGGCAGCAGGAGGGCGATCGCATAGATAAACAGATCCTTAGTCATTCTGCACCTCCATGGAGCCATCACTGGAACTGGAGCAATACGCCAGCACGTAACCCAGCATCGTGTTCCAGATGCCCAGCGTCAGAATGGCCAGCACCAGCAGCGGCCAGCGGCTGGGAAGCTTGATCAGGAGGCCGATGATAATGGCGATCGACCCCAGCGTGTCGGATACCGACAGGGCGTGCAGCTTGAACAGAATCGTGCGTCGCCGGGGCAACCAGGAGGTGCCCCAGAACCAGAAGAATAATCCGAAGCCAATAAAGGCGTAGCCCAAAATATCGGTCATGCTTCGTTTACCCGCTTCAGAATATTAGCCAGCAGCATCAGTCCGGCATTGCCCACGCTGAGAATAATCACCCCAACGATGCCGATCATCCAGTCGTCGCGCAGCACCGAGACCACCAGCACCATGATCGCCATCTTGCTGGCCACACTCGACAGAGCCAGCATTTTTTGCCAGACATTGTCGTCGCGCCACGCCTCATACATGGGAATCAGCAGCGCCAGAATCATGGGAAAAATAATCAGATTAATATCCATGCGCTATTTCCCCGGCTTCAAGCGGTGGACTTCGTACCAGCCTTCTTCGTGGTGCTTCACGACGATGGTTTTGGGCGTAAACGTAATGATGAAAATATCCAGAAACACCAGACCGGGAGTGCGTCGGGGTTTGACGCGCTCCATGGTGATATCCTCCTGCAGGTGAGGCTTGAGGATAATCTCAAACGCCTCGATAAAGGCAGTCGGAACGGCAAGAATGGCTCGAAACAGTACACGCAACCATTCCTTGATGGTTTGCGGTGAAGTATAGCTCTGTGGCAGCAACAGGGCGATCGCCACCCCAATGATGATATTTGGCAGACTCAGATCGGAAGTCAGCAGAAACCAGATAGTCAACCGGAGAATTAAATGCCCAACCATGACACCCCCACCCAGAACAACAGCACCAGCATCAGACTCATCGCACCGATCAGGTTGTCGAACTCCTCAAACACCTTCGGTAATTTGATCGACACCCGACGTACCACCAGCCAGTAGAGAAGCCAGCCAGCGGCGATCGTGACCAGGGCTTTCACGATTTCACTCAGGGTGTACCCCTGCGGATAAACGATATTCCCCACCAGCAGTCCACCGATGAGCAGGCCAACCGCCCACATGACTCCCGGGCGCACTGTCGATGAACCACCACGGGGCAGGAAGATGAATTTGCCAAAGGAAATAGCGGTTCCCACAGCGGCGATCGCCATCGGGATCACCTCCCAAGGCAGCAGTTCCTTTGTCGTCCAGCCTTTTGCGACAAAACCCGCCAGCAGGGGACAGCCGGAGATGGAAAGACTGGCGATGACCAGCGCGATCCAGACCCGGTTATCAAGCGGCTTGTGCTGTAAGTCCTTAAAGCTACGGCTGGGAAGGGCACCCGCCAGAAGAAACAGCGCCGACTTTACCAGGCCGTGGGTGAGCGCATAGAAGCCACCCGCGACGGGAGCAGCCAGCACAAAGCCCAACTGCGAAATCGTGTGGAAAGCCAGCATCCGCTTCGTGTCTTTTTCAAACATGGCGTAGACCACCCCCAGTAGAGATGCAGCCACGCCGAACGTGCGAACGATGGGATTCACGTCCTCCAGCAGCAGCGCCAGACGCACCAGCGGAAAGATCCCAGCCTTGACGACAATCCCTGAAAGCAGCGCCGACACTGGAGTTTCTGCCTCGGAGTGGGTCAACGGGAGCCATAGACCCGATACAAACACCCCACCTTTGGCCAGCAGCCCTAAAAACAGCAGGGCAAACGCCTCAACGGGGACACCTCGCAACCCCTCAAAGCTAAAGGTGTGGTTGGCCTGATAGACCAGCACTGCCCCTACCAGGTAGAACAGCATGGAGACGTTGCTGACAAGCAGGTAGCGTAGTCCCACCCAGATGGTGCGATCGCTCCGGGGGTAGGCTATCAACAGGAACGCAGCGATGCTAATGACTTCGATCGCCACGTACAGACTGATCAGGTCAAAACAGATAAATCCGGCGTTGAGACTGCCGTGCAGGATCGTCAGTTGCCCATAGAAGAAGGCAGATTTTTCCGTGCCCCAGCAGTAGAGCAGAACGGCCATCGTGACCAGAGCATTGGTCAGAATGAAATAGCCGCTCAGGTCGTCCACCTGGAGCTGAACCCCGAAGTTGTCCAGTAGTTCCAGGTTGATCAGCGGCTTCTGGAGCAGCAGCA
>JBIKWV010000065.1:0-10609 GCA_044356135.1 Elainellaceae cyanobacterium | reverse complement strand
GTTTCGCATCAGTCGCACTGAAACGAGTGGTTCCCTTGTCGTCAATTTGTCCATCAACGGCAGCAGTACGACCAGTGCTGCCGACTACTCAATTATCGGCGGTAGCGTTACTGTATCTGGGTCAAATTTGACCGTGACCATTCCAGATGGGGTCGGTAATGTGGATCTCAGCCTGTCTCCCAATGATGACTCCCTGGCTGAAACCACCGAAACGCTTCAATTAAACCTGGCCACTGGGAACTACCTGCGGGGCACCAACAACAGTGCGGCGATCGCCATCACTGACAACGACACCGCAACCATTACGCTTGGCGTCTCCAGTAGTTCATTCAGCGAATCGGGGGGAGCCAGCATCATTGCATACAGCTCTGCGGTTGCCGACAAAGACATTGTGGTGAATCTAACTTTTGGGGGCACGGCGATTCGCGGAACCGACTTCTCAACCTCTGCCAATACACTGGTCATTCCTGCTGGAAGTTCAACAGGAGTGCTGGCGATCACGGGCATCAATGACGCGCTGAGTGAACTCACCAAGACCCTCTCGGTTGACATTGCCAGTATCAGCAGCCCTGTCCCAACCCAGCAGAACGGCATTCAACGGGTAAATTTAACCCTCCTGGATGACGACCCTGTAAGAACTGCAACGGCTCCCCCACCGATTAACTTCAGCGGCACCCCCGGACGCACCCTCAACGGCTCCCCTCGGCCAGACGCCCTGACGGGAACAGCTAACAACGACATTCTGCGAGGGTTTGCAGGAAACGATCGCCTGCAAGGGTTAAGCGGCAACGATCGATTGGATGGCGGTGCGGGCAACGATCGCCTGGAAGCAGGTGACGGTGACGATCAACTGACGGGAGGCGATGGCAATGATTCCCTGTTGGGCGGCAGCGGCAACGATGTATTGATTGGGGGCGTTGGAGCTGATGTATTGATTGGTGGATTGGGCAGCGATTTGTTTGTGTTCAACGCGGTGCGTGAGGCGGGCGATCGCATCACGGACTTCTCCAATAGTGCTGATCTGATTGACCTCCGTCGCCTCTTTGCAGCCCCGGCCTTCAGCGGTGCAAATCCTGTGGCCCGTTTCAATCAGTTTGTACGCCTGGTTCAAGTGGGAGCCAACACAGAAGTGAGAATTGATGCAGACGGCAGAGGGGCGGGCACAGCATTTGTGACGCTGGTGACGCTGCAAAATTTAAGTGCAGGGGCGATCGGACCACAAAATTTTGTTGTGGTTTAGTGTAGCGATCGCCATCCGTCACCACGGCCATATGAGAAGCGGTGGCGCAGGAAGAATCCCAGTGCCACCGTTTTTCAAGATTACAGATCCACAACGACCGGAGTATGGTCACTGGGTTTCTCCAGCTTGCGGGGAGCCTTATCAATCACGCAACTTTTCGCCCGCTCATACAGCGGCGGCGACAGGTAATGGTGGTCAATTCGCCAACCCAGATTCCGCCGGAACGCCGCAGCCCGGTAATCCCACCAGCTAAACTGCCCCTCCTCCTGGTTAAACTTGCGAAAAACGTCCGCCAGTCCCAGTTCCAGCACCGCTTTTGTCAGTGCCTCCCGCTCCGCATCCGTCGCCATTACCTCTTTCTCCCGACCTTTGGGGTCATGGATATCACGGTCCTCCAGCGCCACGTTAAAATCACCGCACACCAGTAGCTCAGGATGTTTTTCTAACAGCGTCTTCAGGTAATCGCGCAGCGCCGCAAACCAGCGCAGCTTGTACTCGTACTTATCGCTTCCCACAGAAGACCCATTGGGCACATACAGATTGACAATCCGCACTCCCTCCAGCATCCCAGAGATCACCCGCTTCTGCTCATCGAGTTCTGGCGGAACGTCGCTATCCAGCACGCCCACAAATCCCACCCGCACATCCTCCAGCGGTTCTCGACTCAGCAGCGCCACACCGTTGTAGGACTTCTGACCGTAGATGTAGGAGTGGTAGCCCAGGTCAGTAAAGGGCGATCGCGGGAAATCAGTATCTACCACCTTCGTTTCCTGAACACACAGCACATCGACTGGATTGGTCGTCAGCCAATCCACCACATGATCCAGGCGTGTGCGAATGGAGTTGACGTTCCAGGTTGCGATTTTCATGGAATGGGGAATGGGGAATGGGGAATGGGTAACCTCCTCGACCCTGGCCTCTGGCCGGGGAACGAGGGTTCAACGGGGAATCGGGAATGGATAACCAATACTCCAACTTTTCATTATCGGCGATCGCCCTCTTTATACCTCACCCACCCACCCAATTCAGCGATACTCCCCATTCCCCATTCCCATGTAATAGCACTCCGCGCTCAGGCAAACCGCAGATTTTCATGTGAGAGCCGTGCGGAGCACGGCTCTCACATGAAAATCTATACTGCACCAGACTGAGAAACGCTAAACCATGCCCCATTCTCAATTACCCATTCCCCACTTCCAACAACGTCTGCGGCTGGGACAAATTCATTGGCTTTGGTTGCGCACTCAGTTGCAGAAATATATCGTGGAGGCCGTAGGTTTCATGCAGGCTGATTTTTAGGCTCTCCAGCAGTTGATCGCGCCCCGCTCCATCGGGAATATTCACCCGCAACTGGGCCGCCAGCATTTCTTGATGGGGGGCGATCGCCCACACCCGCAGTTCATCCACCCGCAGCACCCCTTCAAATTGCAGCAGATGCGCCTTGATTGCTTCTGGATCGAGGTGAGACGGCGTTTTTTCCAGCAGTACCTCCAAACTTTGCCGTACCAGTGGCACCGCCCCCGCCAGAATTAACCCCGCCACCAGCAAACTCACCGTCCCGTCGGCCCAGTTCCAACCGAAAGTCCAGATGGCGATCGCCGCTACAACCACCCCAACTGAACTGAGGGCATCGGCCACCATATGCAAAAAGGCTCCCTTCAGGTTCAAATCGCTATGGCTGTGATTGTGCAGCAATGCCGCATTCAAACTATTAATGCCAAACCCGATACCCGCTGTAACGAGCATCGGCAGCCCCAAAATCTCATCTGCTGCCGGAGTCCTCAACCGCTGAATCGCCTCCCAACCAACCCAGAGGGCGATCGCCACCAGCCCCACCGCATTCACCAGCGCCGCCAGAATCTCCACTCGTCGATACCCAAACGGTGCCCGACTCGACGCAGGCCAGCGTGCCACCCAGGTTGCCACCAGTGCCAATCCCAGCGCCACCGCATCTGACAGCATATGGCCCGACTCTGCCACCAGCGCCAGACTGTGACTCATCCGTCCCACCAGATAAGCCCCCACCGCAAACCCTAGAATCAGTGTCAGCGCCACCCCCAGCAGTCGCCCCTTGGGAGCGATCGCCTCAGACCGACAATCCGGACAATCCAACGGATGATGCATACACTCAGCCGAAACTCAACTCACAAGACTCAATCCCACCCTAACAGTTCCTTACCTTAAAATTCTCCCATTCCTGCCATACGGGTATGGCCTTCTCGACTACGGCCAATGTGTACGGGCGTGGCATTCGGCCACTATGTTTTACCCTCGGCCACCATCAACCTGCCGAATGCCGCGCCCCTACCGAATGCTACTCCTCCTGCCCCATCTGCGTTCATCTGCGTTCATCTGCGTTCCGATCCTCCACCCCATAAAATAGTAAAAGTCCCCTACAACCCTGCAACTGTAAAGATTCATGTCAGCCTGTGCGATCGCCTGTTCCCGTAGGCGCTATGCTATCTTCTGCCTTCTCATGCTTGCGGCAGAGCGTTTGAATCCACTCATCTCTTCATCCATCCTTCCTTATCACATCTCAACTAGAGGAGTCTCGTTTTGACTATAACCACCCGTTTGAAAACCACCCGTTCAGAAGAAATTTTTGCCGCAGCCCAGAAACTCATGCCGGGAGGCGTCAACTCCCCTGTGCGAGCCTTCCGCTCCGTCGGCGGTCAACCCATTGTGTTTGACCATGTACAGGGAGCCTACATGTGGGATGTGGACGGCAACCAGTATATCGACTACGTAGGGAGTTGGGGGCCGGCTATCTGCGGTCACACCCATCCTGAAGTAATCCAGGCGCTCACCGAAGCCCTGGCCAAAGGCACCAGCTTCGGTGCGCCCTGCTACCTGGAGAACGTCCTGGCAGAAATGGTGATTGACGCAGTGCCAAGCGTTGAAATGGTGCGCTTTGTCAACTCTGGAACCGAAGCCTGCATGGCCGTTCTGCGTCTGATCCGCGCCTTCACGGGACGCGAGAAGATGATTAAATTTGAGGGCTGCTACCACGGTCACGCTGACATGTTTCTGGTGAAGGCCGGGTCAGGGGTGGCAACGCTGGGGCTACCTGATTCTCCCGGTGTTCCCAAGTCCACCACCGAGAATACTTTGACGGCTCCCTTCAACGACCTGGAGGCCGTTAAGGCGCTGTTTGCGACAAATCCGGGGGCGATCGCCGGAGTCATCCTGGAACCCGTGGTGGGGAATGCAGGATTTATTCCCCCCGAAGCCGGATTCCTGGCAGGTCTGCGCGAAATCACCCGCGACAATGGTGCTCTGCTGGTGTTCGATGAGGTGATGACGGGCTTCCGGATTGCCTACGGTGGTGCTCAGGAGAAGTTTGGTATTACCCCTGACCTGACCACGATGGGCAAAGTTATTGGTGGCGGTCTGCCCGTGGGTGCCTATGGCGGACGGCGCGACATCATGCAGATGGTGGCTCCCGCTGGCCCCATGTATCAGGCAGGGACGCTTTCTGGTAACCCCCTGGCCATGACGGCAGGCATCAAGACCCTGGAGATTCTCCAGCGCCCTGGCAACTATGAACAACTGGAAGCTGTCACCAGCAAGCTGATTCATGGACTGCTGCAAATTGCTAAAGAAGCTGGACACGCCGCCTGCGGAGGTTCCATTAGCGGCATGTTTGGCTTCTTCTTTGCCGAAGGTCCCGTTCACAACTACGAGGACGCGAAAAAGTCTGACCTGCAAAAGTTTGCTCGTTTCCATCGGGGAATGTTGGAGCAGGGCATTTATCTCGCGCCTTCCCAGTTTGAAGCAGGCTTCACCTCGCTGGCTCACACCGATGCAGACATCGATCGCACCCTGGAAGCTGCTAAAGCTGTGATGAGCAGCCTGTAGGGGGCTTGCAATAAAATGAACCCCCGATTGAGCTTGGCACGGCTTCGCGGTGCCAAGCTCAATCGGGGGTTTTGACTAAATTGCGCGCTTCTGCTTTCGTAGCAACTTCTTGGTTGCTACACCTGAACGCCCACCGTTGCTGACTCAACAGGCGTAGTCAAGCCCATGTGCAGGTGAATAAACTGAATCACCGTATCGAGTCCCTGGCGTGTCTTCAGATTCGTGAAGACAAAAGGGCGATCGCCCCTCATCTTCTTCGCGTCCCGATCCATTACCTCTAAGCTGGCTCCGACCATCGGCGCAAGGTCGATTTTGTTGATGATCAGCAGATCAGATTTGGTAATGCCAGGGCCACCCTTGCGGGGAATTTTGTCGCCAGCAGCCACGTCAATCACGTAAAGGGTCAAATCGACCAGTTCCGGGCTGAAGGTGGAGGCCAGATTGTCACCACCGCTCTCTACAAAAATCAGATCCAGCGTCTGGAATTGACGCTCCAGTTGTTCGATCGCCACCAGGTTGATCGAGGCATCTTCTCGAATAGCGGTGTGGGGACAGCCACCCGTCTCAACACCAATGATGCGATCGCTCGTCAATGCCTGACTCCGCATGAGAAACTGTGCGTCTTCCTGGGTGTAAATGTCGTTGGTAACCACTGCAATGTTGAACTCATCGCGCATAGACTTACACAGTGCATCTACCAGGGCCGTTTTCCCTGAACCCACTGGCCCCGCAATTCCAACTCGAAAGGTGTGCATACGCCTGCCCCAATTTTGATCAAATTTGGTCTGAAAATGTCCTGATTTTCTCCGATGACCGTGTAAACACTTATAAAAGTGTCTATTCCCTGGATTGTTTTTCAGGAAATCCCGAAACGTCCTTGTTGATCAAATTGTCGGTTAGAGGAACCAAAACAATGGAAACTTTAGGCTATCTTCAGGTTGCTGAGTTCTACCCCACTGTTCAATCTCAGGCTCCCCATGCTCCTGTGCTGCGCCGAGTGAAATCCCGCCAGACTAAAGTTTCTAACGGTATTGGCGATCGCACCTCCCTTCACCCCATCTGGGACAATGCGCTTACCTGCACCATGTTCTAAAAGGAAAAACCCCCCATTCTGGAGGGCGCGGCGCGACGGCGTCGTGCCCTCCAGAATGGGGGGTTTGGTTTTATATGGCAAAACCTTGAAGACTACCCCTTTGCCAGAACTCCGTTCAGAAAAATGTCGGCAATCCCCTCCGCCATCTCTTTCATCTCCTGGGGGGATGACTCTTCTGTGAGGATGGTGCTGCGACTAAACCCCGCAACAGCAAACATCCCCAAAAATACGCGGGCGACCACATGGGGGTTCATCGGACGGTAAATTCCCCGATCCATCGCCGTCTGGAAAAATGCCTCGGCCACATCGGTCATTTTGTCGATCACTTCGGTCTGAATGCGATCGCGCAAGTCTGGATGAAATTGGGCCTCCATAAAGCACACGCGCATCAGGTCGCCGTTCTGGTGCAGGTTTAGCATCCGCTTGCGCATGACCTGGGCGATCGCCTGGTAGCTGCCCATCTCGCTCAGTTCTGTCAGCAGATCGGTCAACAGTTCTACCCAGCCCCTGGTTACCACTTCCACCAGGATCGCCTTCTTATTTTCAAAATGGCGAAACAAGGTTCCCTCTGCAACCCCCGCTGCCGCCGCCAGGTCATGGGTTGTCGTGCCATCATAGCCGCGTCGGGCAAACAACCGCTGAGCGGCCTGTAAAATTCGATTGCGAGTCTCAGCTTCCGATGAGGGAGGCCGATTGAAGATCTGCATAGGCACCTCCGGTGGAGTGCATTCGAACCAATGCTGTATCAAACATTGTCATATGACGGATTGAATAATCATCAATCTGTTCACAGAACATTACACCCACTTGATCGATAGCAGCCCCCTGCGCGTTTCTATCGATTTCAACTAACGGCCAGCATTTTCTGCCAGGGGGGGTCTCCGGTGATCAGGAGGGCAGCAACTTCACTATCGACAGGCATGGAGAAATAGTATCCCTGAGCATATTCGCACTGGAGCGATCGCAACTGCGCCAATTGTTTGGTGGTTTCGACTCCTTCAGCGACTACCTCAATTCCCAGGTTCCAGGCCAGGGTCATGATGGTGCGAACAATCGCCAGTTGTTCGGCATCGCTGTCCAGCTTGTTGATGAAGGAGCGATCGATTTTCAGGGTGTCGATGGGAAAGCGATGCAAATAGCTGAGAGAGGAATATCCAGTGCCAAAGTCATCAATGCAGAGCTGAATGCCCAGGTTGTGCAGATCGGTGAGGATGGCGATCGCCAATTCGGCATTCTCCATCAGCATACTCTCGGTAATTTCCAGTTTCAGTTGCGCTGGTCTTAGCCGTGTTTCCTTTAAGACCGCCTGAATTTGCTCGACCAGTTTCGGCGTGAATTGTTTACCCGATACATTGACATTCACCACCAGCGGCGGGTTCAGCTCAAACTTCTCCTGCCACTGCTGCATCTGCCGGCAGGCTTCCTGCAATACCCAATGGCCGATGGAATAGATCAGTCCCGTGTCTTCGGCAATGGGAATAAACTCTATTGGTGACACCATGCCCCGTTCTGGGTGACGCCACCGAATCAGTGCCTCAAACCCCACCAGCTTTTGTGGATCACGCAACGCCACAACGGGCTGATAGTGTAACCGAAGCTCATCCCGCTCCACAGCCCGACGCAGATCTGTTTCCAGTTGCAGCAGCGCCACTGCTCGCTGGTGCATGGTGGCGTTAAAGATTTCGTAGCGTGCCCTGCCCTGGGCTTTTGCCCGATACATGGCGGTATCGGCATCGCGCAATAGATCCTCAGCCCACTCGTAGCTGGGGTTGCTGAGGGCAATCCCGATACTGGTACTGGTAAAAATTTCGTGACCCGCAACACTGAAGGGCCGCGCCAGTTCTGCCTGGATTCGGTTGGCTACTGCGGTTGACCCGGAAATCCCGGAGATCCCCTCCAGCAAAATGACAAACTCATCGCCTCCCAATCGGGCAAACGTATCTCCCGGACGCAGGCAGATGGACAACCGCTGGGCGATCGCCACCAGCAGACAATCCCCCACCATATGCCCCAGACTGTCGTTGAGCACCTTAAACCGATCTACGTCCAGAAACAGAACTGAGAATTGAAACTGGGAGTCTCGCTGGGCAATCTCCAGGGCATGGCGCAACCGATCCATTAGCATTGCTCGATTGGGCAGCCCTGTCAGACTATCGTGAAAGGCATCGTGCAGGAGTTGCTCTTCTGCCTGTTTCCGGCTGGAAATATCGGTTTGAGATCCCGCCATGCGGGTGGCATTGCCCTCGGTATCGCGGACAGCCAATCCCCGACTCAACATCCAGCGGTAGCAGTCGTTACGATGCAAAATTTGATATTCGCTTTCGAAGTGAGAGGTGTGGCCCTTCAGGTGAAGGTGCAGTTCGCGTTTGACCCGCTGAATTTCGCTGGGATGAATCCGGCTCAGCCAATCCTCAAGGCTGTTGCCAATCTCGCCCTCCTGAAATCCCAGCATGGCCTTCCAGCGAGGTGAGAAGTATACTTCCCCGGTCTTCAAATTCCAGTCCCAGATGCCGTCACTGGCTCCCTGCACAGCCAGCGCATAACGCTCTTCACTTTCTCGCAGTGCTTCCTCACTCAACTTGCGATCGGTGATGTCCTGAAACACTACGACCGTTCCCACTAATTGATCGCCATTCCATATCGGCTGACGAGTAGACTCTACCGGAAAGCTACTGCCATCTTTGCGACATAGCAACTGATCCTTCGTGCAGCCTTCTTGCTCCGGTTGAAGTGGTTCGACCGCTGCGCCCTGTAAAAATTGGTAGGTCTGCCCCACCACCTCAGCTTCACTATAGCCCGTCAACTGAAGAAAGGCCGGGTTCACATAGACGATTGGATTCTGAGGTTGATTGGGGTCGGTGATCACAACCCCTATCTTGAGGCTGGCGATCGCCCCTGCCAGTTGTCGCTTCTCATAAAGCACCTGCTGCAATTCACACTGCACCTGCTGCTGCTCCACTCCGTAACGAATCATGCTTAGCAGCAGAGCGGGGGTTATCTCTGATCGCACCAGGAAGTCGGCTGCCCCCGTTTGTAGCAGCGATTCTCCGACCTCTTGCGTCGCAACCAGCACGACCAGCGGTAGGCATTGCTGATAACCCATCAGCTTTTGTACGCCCGCTATGTCTGCCCTGAAGAAAGATTCCCCAACCAGACAAAGGTCAAAGCGACTTGCAGGATTAGAACCCGTATTCAGCATGTCCAGAACAGGACACACACTCTCAACCCATTTCAGAGAAATCGTTGTCCCTTGCACCTGCGAAAGCAACGATTTCATCTGAAAATATTCTTCTGCTCGCTCCTCAATCAGAAGCAGGTGATAGGTGTGGTCTGGCATAAACGCTGATTCGATGGGAGGCAGTTCGACAACTACGCTGGAATAACCCGTTGTTTGCTATAGTTCCCAGAAAAATCAATTCAAAGAGGGTTCAAGCATCTGAGACGTGATTCTAGTACCTGGGGGCTTAAGTTTGCCGATGGTTAGTGATGTAGGGCGCGAAGCACCCCACATCACTAACCATCGGTTTATTTCCGCCGTGTAGTACTAGTGCAGCGAATAAAGAGTTTTGCAATGGGTGCAGGGGCGAAGCCCCCAAACCCCCTATGTTGCAAAATTTAGTACTAGCAACACTAGCGTTGCAAAAGTAAGCCTCTGTAACAGGAAGAAGGCTTCGCCCTGAGTTGGGGGATACAACCTTGCGCCTACAGCACCGCTGGTTTGTTGTACTGGTATATCAAAACGAAAGTTTTGGAAAAGGTAAAGGGGGGGAACCCCTGCATAGGAGCAACGCCACAGACTCCCTGTTCCAAGCTGTTTATGGCACTCTGCGCTGGGATAAAACCAAAGTTTTTGTTGAGAGCCACGCTGAGCGCGGCTCTCAACAAAAACTTTGATCCTCACGCGCTTGAAAAGTGCTGTATAAGGGCTGCATGTCGGCTGGATTAGCTTTGTAGTTCAAGACAGTAGGCTTTGACCTGAGCATCAATGCCAGTAATCGCTGTACCTACAACAACAGCATAAGCTCCCAAGTCTAACGCCTGCCGAGCCATTTGGGGAGAGGAGATCCCCCCCTCACAGATAGCAAGTGTCCCCTGGGCTACCAGTTGTTGCAGCAGTTCAAACCCTGGTGGCATATACTGACGGGTTTCAGCGGTATATCCAAAGAGCGTCGTTCCCACGAGATCAACGCCTGCCTTGAGGGCGACGATTGCCCCCTCCAATGTATCCACATCCGCCATCACAGGCTTTCCCAGTTCTTCACGAATCCGCTGGATCAAATCTTCCAGTGCCTCTCCACCCGGACGAGGGCGCAGCGTCGCATCAATGGCAATAATATCTGCACCTGCCTCAGCGATCGCCACCGCCTGCTCAAACTGCGGCGTAATATAAACGTCCGACCCCTCAAACTGGCGCTTCC
>JBIKWV010001102.1:0-3615 GCA_044356135.1 Elainellaceae cyanobacterium | reverse complement strand
GGCACGCCGATACAGGCGTAAGACTCAAGGGGTGAAAGTCCCCTGACCCCAATTGTCCGTTCGGGGGTCTAGCAGGAGGTCAAGTTTGCGAAGCGATTCGTAGGCTCAAGTGACCTTGAACGATAGATGCAAAGCAGCGGGCTGCAACAAAAGTGAACCCAAATCAGCCTCGTAATACGTAAGTTGTGTGAGCTGACCGTATCGTCTACGCGGGAAAGCTGGCAGAGGGCGGGGATCAACGGACAAAAGAACTGCCTTCAAGCACCGGGGTATTGGGGGTGGCACGCTGTGAAAGTCTTACGACTCCAGGTCGGGAGACCTCTACCGATGCCGGGTGGCACTGGCAACGAGGCAGTATAAGGGAAACCGAAGTCTGAATCGGTCGGTAGAGGAGTCCGCGAGGTTCATAGTACCGCTAACAGGGACGGGCAGCATAACCCGAACCGAGGGAAGGGACCTTACTTCAGTTAACAGTTGCAATGCAGTTGAGGAGTTTTGATTGCTGATGGCTAGAAACGAAACACATCCAGTTCGGCAACTGCAAAGGAACTTATATCGCAAAGCCAAACAGGACAAGGAGGTGAAGTTCTACAGTTTATACGACAAGGTGTATCGCGAAGATGTGCTCTGGGAGGCATGGCGACAAGTCAAAGCCAACCGAGGAGCAGCCGGGATAGATGGTACGACCATTGAGGCAATTGTTGAGTCCAATCAAGAAGAGGCGATGATTCTTTCATTGAGGGAACAACTGCGGCAGAAAAGCTACCAGTTCAAACCTGTACGGCGGGTGGATATCCCAAAACCGCAGGGAGGAATGCGACCGTTAGGGATCGCAACGGTAGAAGACCGGGTTGTGCAAACCGCAATGAAACTGGTATTGGAGCCGATTTTTGAAGCGGATTTTCACGACTGCTCCTATGGCTATCGACCGAAACGAGATGCAAAGATGGCATCCCATGCCATCCGTGCAGACTTGTACAATCGAGCCTGGGGAGTGGTCGAAATTGATCTCAAAAGTTACTTCACCACCATTCCTCATGACAAGCTCATGGTGCTTATCAAGGAGCGAGTGGTGGATGGGAGTATGCTGAGACTGATCAAACAAAGCCTGAAAGTGGGAGTAGCGTACCGAGGGCAGATAGAGCCAACAACGATGGGAGTCCCGCAAGGGTCCCCCATTTCACCGTTGTATAGCAACATCTACCTGAACCTGCTCGACCGCGTCTGGCACTCCAGAGGCTACCCAGAGAAACTGGGTGCAACGCTGCATCGCTATGCCGATGACGTGATCCTGGTGTGTCGCAAGAGTGCGGCTCAAGCGTTAGAAGCGTTTGAGGCAATTATGGTACGGATGGGGTTAACCATTAACCGAGAAAAGACTCAGGTGACGAAGCTAACTGACGGTTTTGATTTTCTAGGCTTTCAGTTTGTGAAGCGCCTCAGTCCCAGTACGGGAAAACCCCGCATCTACATCTTCCCAAGTAAAACGTCGCAGCGAAACATCCGTCGGCAAATCAAGAGCTTCACGAAACGGCGGGCACCGATACTGCCGAATGAATTTGTGCGAAAGGTGAACGAGGTGGTACTGGGTTGGGCGAATTATTATCGCCACACCAATGCCAGTGAAGCCTTCCGTCGCTTGCAACGATTCATTAATATCCGGTTTCGTCGCTACCTGAATTATCGAAGCAAACGCCGAGGCTTCGGATGGAAGGAATTTCCAAACAAGAAACTGTATGCGATGGGGATCATCTACATCGGCAGCGGTTTCATCAGGTACGAGGGAGCGACTGTGAATGCTTCGTGACGAAGACTGTCGGACCGCCGGATTCGGGAAAACTGAACGTCCGGTGGGATGGGAAGGGAATGGTGAAACACCCTGCGAAGCTAATGAGGCACTGCAATGGGGAAACCTCGCAGCAACAGATAGGCTTTTGCTCCCGATGCCAAGCCATTCCTTTACCCTAGACTTCTCGCTATTCTCCGACGATCGCTCCTTCCTGGCCGATGCCCGTCCGCAGATCGAAGATTATCTCGTAAACCTGCGTCTCAAGATTCACCCCGTCAAAAGCCAGCTCTTTGAAACTCAGATTGGTGCCAGCTTTGTCGGCTTTCGAGTGCTGCCCACCCACACCCGCGTTCGCACTGCCAATCTCCAGCAAGCCCGTCGCCGCCTCAAACGCCTGAAAAAAGACTTCTTCTGGCAGCGCATCAGCGTCCAAAAACTCACCCAATCCATCCAGAGCTGGGGTGCCCACCTGAAACACGCTGACACCTGGCATCTGAGACAAGACATTTTCACCCGGCTCATATTCACCCAACCCCTCGTAGGATGGGCAAAAGGCGACAGCCTGTGCCCATCATCGCTTTTGATTCGTGCAAACCAATGATGGGCACACGTTGTTTTGCCCATCCTACGAACCTTAAACCATTGTTGCTCCCTGCATTTACCTTCCACCAAGCGCATATCATTTCACTGGGGCAGGTTGCCATAGCTGCTGCGGGGCGGTTCCTGGAACAACAATCCGAGGAACTGTCGCTCGGCGAATCGGAACAGGAACGACGCGGACAATCGGAACAACAACATCGGTTTTCGCCTTGCCCTTTCCCTCCCTGCACTCTTCAGCACCAGAACCAGTAGAAGGGATTTCTACCGGGCGCGTCGAAGAAGAGTCCACGCCTGCTCCGGTGATGTCTATCAGGACATCCAGAAAAGCAAACCGAAGGAGATAACCTGGTAAGCCATTGGCTGAACGGCTATCTCCTTCTTGCGATCGCCCCCCTCAAGACCTCCGAGGTTTTTCCCTGGTTTTCGACAACTTCTGCTCCGCCCCACAAGACCTCGGAGGTCTGGCCGCACAAAAATCGCCCCCAAAAAAACGATCGCAGGAAGGAGTAGTTCCGGCGATCGCGACAAAACAAAAATCGAATTTTGGTTCTACACCGTCCAGGCCATTTGAAGGGGTAGACCTGCAAGCGCTATTTTCAGGGGCAAAAACAGTTGAGTCTGTCTCCCACAATACATGAATTACGCCTGTACGCCTGCCGAATTACCCAAAACACACAGTCGATACCGCCTGAGTCAAATACTGAAGCCAAAGCTTTAGATTGTTTTTAGATTGTCTTCCGAAGTGTCTCCCTGAACGATTTATAAAATGTTTCGCATAAATCTCCGCTGAATTAATTCACACGGTAACCCCCGACACAAATATCTTGATTTTCTACCTCTACCATAAATGCTGCCGTCATCAGACTACCTGTAAAAATTAGCGTCAACAGTTCTTGAGAGCTGAGTCGCTCTCGTTTCCATTGGATTTCTCGATTTTCTTCAGGATCTTTTCGTTATTTCATCCATTCTTTCTTTTGCGATTTCGTCAACGAATCAGGCGATTTCCTGAGGTTGGAAGGTGTGCTGTGCGTCCAAATCCTGGCTTTTGGGCGATCGCCCCTGGTTCGCAAGCATTGCACGACCACAACGGAAACTGTCCCTGATGGCGGGGTGCAGGTGCAATTTTGTCCCCGATTGATTGCACTTCCCGTGCTGGTGAGAAGGGACGGGGGCACTGCTCCCACACCCCTTCTCACCAGCGTGAAAAACGCTGTAATTTCTCAAGG
>JBIKWV010000706.1:0-3616 GCA_044356135.1 Elainellaceae cyanobacterium | reverse complement strand
TAGACTAAATGGATCTGGGAAAGGAGGTGATGCTAGGGAATGACGAAATCTGAATCAAAAAGTTTGCCGCAGCGTAGTGCCAAAACCGAAGATGACTCGTCTATGGGCTTCAAGAACTGGTGAATTCAAGCCAGACACGCAATTTGGTAACGAGATTGAAGGCGACCAGTTCTCAACCACAAACCTGAATAGGTTCATATTCCCATAGATCCCTATAGGCTGCAAGAGTTTTGGATTACTAATACACCTGTTAGCGGTTGACACCGACATGTCTTTTGTGCATTGTCGTTGAAGCAGCACTTTTGTTACTGGACTTTTGACTAAATTGCGCCGATTTTTCCTGAATCGCTGACGAAGTCAGCGATTCAGGAAAAATCGGCGCTAAAATAAAATGTGCCGCGAAACGCTCTCTCAGAGAGCGTTTCGCGGCATCGTAGAAAAATAGTCAGCACTATATTTCCGTTTGTCAGCGGGATTGTTTTGAGAAGGGGTTGTTTTGAGAAAAGGTAGGCTTATCACATTCGAGGGTGGCGAGGGAAGCGGCAAGACAACTCAGATCAGGCGATCGCACCTCTGGTTGACCAGCCATCTCAGTCATCTGCTGCCGGATCAACCCTCTCTGGATCTCGTCATCACGCGGGAACCTGGCGGTACTGACCGGGGGCAGGCAATCCGACAGGTGTTGCTGAATCCCGATGTCGCAGAGCCAATGAACGAGCGAGCCGAGCTGTTACTCTATGCCTCAGACCGGGCACAGCATGTCGAATTTCTGTTGAAACCAGCGTTGAACCGGGGAGCAATTGTGTTGAGCGATCGCTACATTGACTCCACCATTGCCTACCAGGGGTATGGGCGCAAGTTAGATCTGGATCTGATTCACCAGATCAACCAGATTGCTACAGGTGGCCTGGAGAGCGATCTCACCTTGTGGTTTGATGTCGCACCAGAGGTAGGGCTGACCCGCACCCATCGTCGGGGAACCGCCGACCGCATGGAGCAAAACCAGCTAGACTTTCATCAGCGTGTCCATCAAGGATTTGCTGCGATCGCCCAGGCCCATCCCCATCGCGTAGTTCGGATCGACGCCAACTGTTCCGAAGAGGAGGTGGCCCGACAGGTGCAGGAAGTCTTACAGCGATCGCTGATGGAGTGGTATTTGAAGTGAGTTCCATGTCTCTTCCCGATCCCTTTGCCACTTTAGTAGGGCAGTCCCAGGCGGTCGAACTGCTGCTGAGTGCGGTTCGCCGCGATCGCATCGCCCCCGGTTACCTGTTTGCTGGTTCCCCCGGTGTCGGGCGCAAACTGGCTGCCTGGGGATTTGCCGAGAACTTGCTGGCCTCCTCCAACAACTCCTCTGAAGTCCACCACCAGCGGGTACAGCAGGGCAACCACCCCGATTTACTCTGGGTAGAGCCGACCTACCAGCACCAGGGCAAGCTGGTCAGTGCGACCGAAGCGGCAGACCTGGGGGTGAAGCGGCGATCGCCTCCCCAGATCCGTCTGGAGCAGGTGCGCGAGATCGCCCGATTTCTGGGTCGTCCCCCGCTGGAGGCAAGTCGCTCCGTCGTGGTACTGGAGGATGCAGAGACAATGGCCGAAGCTGCTGCCAATGGACTGCTGAAAACCCTTGAGGAACCAGGACGAGCCACTCTGATTCTGATCGTCCCCAGCGCCGAATCTTTGCTGCCAACGCTGGTATCTCGCTGTCAGAAAATTCCTTTTCGTCGTCTGAGTCAGAATGAAATGGGTCAGGTCTTACATCAAACAGGGCACGAGGAGATTTTGCAGCACCCAGAAATCCTGGCGCTGGCTCAAGGGAGTCCCGGAGAAGCGATCGCCCAGTGGCAGCAGCTCCAGACCATCCCTGCTGAACTACTGGAAGCTGTTAAACATCCTCCGGTGGGCCTGCGTCAGGCATTGGAGTTGGCTCGTCAGATTGACCAGTCCCTCGACACCGAAGGCCAACTGTGGCTGGTGGGCTATCTGCAACAGCACCACTGGAACGCGCAGCTTCAACCCCACCTGCTGCGATCGCTGGAAACCGCCCGCCGCCAACTGCTGGCCTACGTTCAGCCACGCCTGGTGTGGGAGGTGACGCTGATGGAGATGGCCGGAGTTTGATTCACTGAAGCTTTTCTCTGAGAGAATTGCGACGACACCGCAAGTTTCAATCTCGCCCAAACCGTAACCGCCTATGCACAGCTTTATCCCTCCTGCTCGCTTTTTCCCCTACCTGACCTGGACCGCAATCCAGTCGATGCCCGATAAGGACAACACCGTGATTGTGCAGCCGATTGGCGCGATCGAGCAGCATGGGCCTCATTTGCCGCTGGTGGTGGACTCGGCGATCGCCACCGCTGTTCTCGGCAAGGCACTGGAATCCCTGCCGGAAACGATCCCCGCCTACGCTTTACCCCCCCTCTGCTACGGCAAATCAAATGAGCACTGGCATTTTCCCGGCACCATCACCCTCAGCGCCCAGACGCTGATCACCGTTCTGCTGGAGGTCGGAGAAAGCCTCTACCGGGCTGGATTTCGCAAGTGGGTACTGCTCAACGCCCATGGCGGACAACCCCAGGTGATGGAGATCGTGGCGCGGGATCTGCACCAGAAGTACGATGATTTCCTGGTGTTTCCCCTCTTTGTCTGGCGGGTTCCCAACGTCGCGGCAGAACTGCTGACGCCCAAAGAACTGGAGCTGGGTATCCACGCTGGAGATGCCGAAACCAGCCTGCTGCTGTCGATCCTGCCAGACTGGGTACGCATGGAGGAGGCGATCGCCGAGTACCCCCACGGCCTTCCCCAGGAGGGTCTGCTCAGCATGGAAGGTGACCTACCCTTTGCCTGGGTCAGCCGCGACCTGACCCGCTCCGGTACATTGGGTGATCCCACCCCCGCCACGAAGGAAAAGGGCGATCGGATTCTGGAGTCGCTGGCGGCCAGTTGGGTGCAGGTGCTTCAAGACATTCATACTTTCCAGCAGCCCAAAGCCTGGAAGTCTTAGGAGATTTTCTTTATTGCTCGATCGATCGCCAGAACTGTCGCAAAATCTCACCGGGCGATCGATCCCAGGTATCCAGATGGGAATAAATCTGGGTGCCGCGCAGGCGGTAGGTGGAGGTGCCATTAAACAGAAGTTTGGGTTTCCAGGGCAGACGCAGCGTTCCCCGTACTGTCCATACCGCGAAAATGGTATCAGGTAAGGATTGATAGAGGTCGTGCAGATCGAAGTGGAGGTCGGTGAAAAAGAGCCGTCCGTGAAACCGCAGCGTCCAGAAAATGATGCGATAGTTGAACTTGTATTTGAAGGTGTTGACGGGATCTTTGAAGAAGATGTCGCCTGTATAAATGTCGTAGGTAATGTCTTTTTCAAACAGCGTCGGCAGATCTTGCCGGAGCGTGTCGATCACCTGCTGGATTTCTGGAGTGGGAGACAGCCTGGACGGTTGTTCTGAAACTGTTTCACTCTGACGATTCTCACTCACCATCAGTTTTCACCCGAAAACTTCATTACTGAATTTACTCTAATCCTTTCCATGACTCTCCCCCGCCTGTCTCAGCAAATTGACTTCATCCTGGAAATCGACAAACTCAAGCAGGTGCTTCGGCAAACCTC
>JBIKWV010000704.1:0-3617 GCA_044356135.1 Elainellaceae cyanobacterium | reverse complement strand
ACGATCCTAAGAATTCTTTCAGTGTGACTATCTACGGGGCGATCGCTCTTTCATTCACCCTATGCATTTTTTTCGACGGCTGTATAAAGGAACCACTCGTCAGATTGGTTTGCTCGCAAGCGACTCCAATTTTCTGCGGCTGCTCAAGCATATCGAGGGCTTTGCTTCGAAAGTGCTGTCGATTGCCATGGTCGTCGTGCTGCTGTCGGCAATTTTTGACCTGATCCGATACCTCTTCTACAGCCTCACGACTGGTCCTTTCTTTTCGCTGACGACCAGCAGCACTGAAGATTTCTCGACGACGCTGTTTCAAATCTTCGGTTTATTTCTGAACGTTCTAATCGCACTGGAGGTTCTGGAGAACATCACCGCCTATCTGAAGAAGCACGTTGTTCAGTTGGAACTGGTGATTATTACCTCCCTCACCGCTGTTGCGCGGAAGATTATTATCTTTGATTCCAAGGCGACTACTGGAGGCGATCAATTGATTGGCCTGGGGATAGCGGTATTTGCGCTATCGGTGAGCTATTTCATTGTGCGCTGGGCAAATCGCTCTGACCAAAGAAAGAAACCCGATGAGGAAGATTAGCGTCGGAGTGCGCTGAAGTCCTTAGTCCAGCTTCAGCGCATTCACAGGGACCTCGTCCCAGGTTTCAACTGTGCGGAGGTTGGCAACCCAGCCCATCTCTTTCTGGGCAGGGGTCAGGTTCTGGTTGAAGGATTCGTGGCAGTCCTGCGCCTGGGATTCGTTGCAGGTGGCGATGCAGGCATGGATAATGCCGGAAGGGTCGATCTGCTCATTAACCCAAATTTTCTGAGGCATGACGGTTTTGAGTGCAAAGGAAAGAAAAGTCATTTCTCTTTACACCCTACACCGTAACGATCGCTCGCAAACCTTCTTCTGCAATTCGGCAAATGCGCCAGTCTGGGAGGACGATGGCTCCAATTTTTTGGTAGAAGGCGATCGCAGGTTCGTTCCAGTCGAGGACGCTCCATTCCAGTCGGCCACACCCCCGCTCGTTGGCCAGCTTTGCCAGATGCAGGATCAGCGCTTTGCCGATACCCCGGCGGCGGTGGTCGGGCAGAACAAACAGATCCTCCAGGTAAAGGCCCGGTTTGGTCAGGAAGGTGGAATAGTTGGTGAAAAAGAGGGCAAAACCGATTGCCTGACCGTTGGATTCAGCCAGAATGGACTCTACACATTTCTGTTCCAGATGTTGGGCAAGGGTTTCGGCACTTCCGGTGACCTGGTGGGAGAGTTTTTCGTACTCGGCAAGCGCCTGGATCAGTTGAAAAATGATGGGGGCATCTGCGGGGGTGGCGAGGCGGAGGGTGGGGCGATCGGGGGTAAGTTCTGAATCTGGCATGGCTTTGTTGGATGGTGGCTCTGCTGATTAGAACATAAAGCGGGGCTAAAGTGGTGTCAGGGAAAGGCTGAGTCGTGGGTGGGATGTATTTTGGCCGTAAAATTCCCCCTCTCCCAGCGGGAGAGGGGGTTGGGGGATGAGGGCGATCGATTATTTCAACCAGCCCTTTAATCTGGCTGCCACCTGGGGGCGGCGCAGTTTGCGCATGGCCTTGGTCTGGATCTGGCGGACGCGCTCGCGAGACAGGTTGAACAGGCCGCCCACTTCCTCAAGGGTGTGGGGTTCTCCAGTAGTGAGGCCGTAGCGCAGGGAGATGATGTCTTTTTCGCGCTCGGTGAGCACGTCTTCGAGGACAGTGGAGATTTCCTGGCGCATCATGGCCTCGCTCATCTGGGTTTCGGGGGAGCGGGTGTTGTTGTCCTCCAGGAGTTCCATCAGTTCGGTGTCTTCGCCCTTGCCGACGCGGTGGTTGAGGGAGAGCGATCGCCGTCTTACCTGCTGGAGGGTGCGCAACTGGTCGGGGGGAATGTCCAGTGCCAGTGCCAGTTCTTCCTCGGTTGGGTTGCGGTTGAGTTCGCGCCTCAGTTCTCGGTGCGCTTTTTTGAGTTTGTTGAGTTTTTCGACAATATGGATCGGTAGACGAATCGTGCGGGCATCGTTGGCGATCGTGCGGGTGATGCCCTGGCGAATCCACCAGTAGGCGTAGGTGGAGAATTTGTAGCCCTTGTCGGGGTCAAACTTCTCGGTGGCACGGTTGAGACCCAGTGCGCCCTCCTGAATCAGATCCAGGAAGGGAACCCCCCGATTCAGGTACCGTTTGGCGATGGAGACGACCAGCCGCAGGTTGGAGCGGATCATTTTGCGCTTGGCGGTGCGGCTGCGGTAGAGGCGCTGTTCCAGTTGGCGCTCGTTCATCTCCAGCACCTGGGCTACTTCGGCTTTGGTGGGCGGGTGACCCAGTTCGGACTGGAGGCGATCGCGCAGTTCTTCAACTTCGCTCAAAAACTTCACCTGGCGAGCCAACTCTACCTCCTCGGTCGGCTTCAGCAGGGGGTAGCGGGCCATTTCTTTGAAAAATGCGCCCACTGCGTCATCAGAACTCATCTTGCGGTATCCCGGAGAATAGCCGCCGACCGAGGCGTTCTCACGCTCCACATCATTACCGTCGATTGACTCTTCCAACTCTTCCTCAACATCTGTTGGCGGAGTATCGGGCGAAAACTCGCCCAGCAGGTCCAGGTCATCGGCAGATTGGTCTTCCTCCTCCGGCATTTCCTCAGTCAAGGGAACCAGGCGATCAAGCAGGCCGGCTTCCAGGGAAGTCTCCAGAGCCATTGAATCAGTCGATGCAAACGTAGGGCCTGCAAGGGAGGAATCAGAATTGGGGTGAAATCTTGCTGCCATAGTGAGGAGGGAATTGTTATGAGCGGTTTACTAAGCAGTGTCAGGTTTTTGTTGAAATGGGAAGCTGTTGTAGCAGACAGATTGATGTTTTTTGCTTGGAACAACGTTAACCGAAACAAAAGTAGAAGTTGTCTTCCTTATTACAGAATTCACTTACAGAAATGGGAGCTGAGCAGCTTAAGACAAATGATAGAAAGCAAAGGGGGTGTTTCAAAAGTAGTCAAAAGTAGTATTGTTCGGTAACGAATCTAACAGGCATTGATTCAAAGTGCCTGATTTCAGCCACTTTAGGAGATTTCTGCAAAAGCAGTTACCCATTATGTGGGCGGTTCCATCCGCGAGCGGGTGGAACTGCCCACATAACGCAGGTCATTTCATTGCTGGAAAGCTCCTTAGTAAAGAATGTGATGAATGTGACTCGCCGAATGCTGAAGTGGAAAGGAGGTCAACCAGGAAACAAAATTGTATGAAATTGAATCTACTATAGCAACCCCATGTTTTAACGTCTTTGTACCAATCCTTAAATTCGTAACCTTATATCAAGTTCTACATCACCATGATTAAAAGTCAAGGTCAATCGTCCGCTGGGATGGAATATCATGTAGAAATCTAAAGGAATCGTAAACTCAATGCCTGTATCTTTGGATAGATTTCTTAACAGGAAATGGAGCTTCTAAACCTGTTTTGATTGCGTTTTGCGACGATTTGATCGGTGAAAGTGCAACTTAGCCCCCTGTTCGTGGGGGCTAAGGATCGGGAATTACAGCGCTTTGCGCTGAGATAGAACCAAAGTTTTTGTTGAGAGCCGCGCGGAGCGCGGCTCTCAACAAAAACTTTGTACCACAC
>JBIKWV010000705.1:0-3617 GCA_044356135.1 Elainellaceae cyanobacterium | reverse complement strand
ACAGATTCATTCTCAGAGTTCTTATGCCTAGTTGCTCTAATTCTCCCTGCTGGTATGCTGTTGGAGTTTTTAGTAGGTGAGTAGATGACTTCCAAAATTCCACTGAGAATGCAATGTAAGTGAGACCGCATTTATCAGAGGTGCAAGGTTGTTGTGGGAAGGAGAATGCAAGTATTTCTTTGCACAAAGTAGTGGAGAGCCAAAGTATTTTCATCTATTTAGTGAGACGGTATTTCTGGAGGTTAATTCTTGAATCAAGCAGGTAATTATCTGAGTATATAAACCTTGACTTAACTTGTAGGAGTATTAATGAATGGTCATCAAAAGGCCGGGTGGTGAATTAGCAACTCGCCCGCTTCATTTTATCTGGATCTGTGATTGTTCAGGCTCAATGAGTGTTGATGGTAAGATTCAGGCATTAAACAATGCAATTCGGCAAACATTGCCTTTAATGCAGCAGGCGGCAGATGAAAATCCGAATGCACAGGTTTTACTGAGGGTGCTGAAATTTGCTAACGGTGCTCAGTGGCATGTGTCACAGCCGACTGCTGTTGGCAGCTTTCAATGGGTTGATTTATCAGCAGATGGTGTCACTGATATGGGGCGAGCGCTATCAATGGTTGCCGAGCAGATGAAAATGCCCCCCATGAGTGATCGTGCCCTGCCGCCTGTGCTGGTTCTCCTGAGTGATGGTCAACCCACCGACGATTTTAATAGTGGGCTAAATCAGCTTATGAGTCAGCCCTGGGGAAAGAAAGCCGTTCGGATCGCCATTGCTATTGGCAGTGACGCCGACTACGATATCTTACAAAAGTTCATTGGTAACTCTGAAGTAAAGCCTCTGTCAGCTAGAAACCCTGATGCACTGTTGAATCGGATCAAGTGGGTTTCAACTGCGGTGTTAAAGTCCGCCTCCGCCCCCGCCAGCCAACCGCAGGACGGCGGCAGTTCTAGTAACGTTCCCATTCCCATTATCCCCGACAATACGGTGTTAGATAGTGCAGACGATGTTTGGTGAGGCAAGACTCATGAGTAATAGTCGTCTCTATTGGCAATGCTTCGGGAAAAGTGTCCAGGGTGTTTCTCACGTAAGGGCAAATTTGCCGAACCAGGATGCAATCGCGTGGTTTCCCGACGAGGAAAGTTCTTCTGGATCTACTCCAATCATTGTGGCGGTGTCTGACGGGCATGGAAGCCGCAAAAATTTTCGTAGTGATCAAGGTTCTCAGATTGCAGTTTCAACTGCAATTCGCGTCATTCGACGAGAAATCTGCTCTCCTCAAAAGGATAATCCGCTCTTAGCTAGGGAGCAGACCGATCAGAAAATGCTGATGGATCTGGTCAACAACCATCTGCCGCGCAAGCTAGTTCATGAATGGGAGCTTGCAGTTCAAGAACATTGGGAACAACATCCTCTGCAATTGGAAGAGAGTCGGATATGGGCAGAAGTAAAGGCCGAACTGCGGCGAAGCCAGGGCAAAGAGGTGCCCGATCCCCAGAAAAAGCCAGAGGAACCCACGATAATTCCCTATGGTGCGACACTGCTGACGGTTTTGGTCACTAACTTTTTTATTCTCTATTTACAGTTAGGGGACGGGGATATACTCTGCGTTGATTCCAACAATCGGGTGACTCGCCCATTGTCCCGAGATGATCGCCTCATCGCCAATGAAACCACTTCTCTCTGCACCAGCAACGCTTGGAGAGATTTCCGAGTTGCGCTCCACTTTCACGATCCGAATCTCCCTGCGCAAATTCCGGCGCTCATTCTGTTGTCCACCGACGGCTATGCCAATTCCTTTTCCTCAGAAGCCGACTTTCAAAAAATTGGTTCTGACTACCGGGACATGGTTCAGTCAGAAGGATTAAAAGGAATTGGGTTGAAACTGGATGGTTATCTCAGGGATGCATCGGAGCAGGGAAGTGGTGATGATATTACGCTTGGGATTATCAAACGTTTAGAAAACGAAGACCACGACTATGGATCAGTTATGACGATTCAATTGAAAGAACAGCATCAAAAGCTGGAGCAAAAAGTAAAGAGAATAGAGGCACTCAGTAAGGAGATGAGATTATTAAGTCTCCGTTCAAACATCACCGCTATTGTAGCGATTACTGTAGCGATCGCCAGTCTTGCATCCTGTCTGGGACTTTTCTACCGCACTGCCTCCCTCGACCAGGCTGTGAAGAAAGCACAAGGCGAGTTGGTTCAATTCCGGAGTGAACTGGGAAAAGTCGGTTCCCCCGCCCAAGCCGCACCAGCTCCACTGACTCCACCAGATCAGACAGTACCAAACCAATCTGAAACAACTCAACCTGAAACAAATTAGTCGGTTCCTCAGACTGACGCACCCGCCCAGCCACCCGCTGTCAAATCTCCTTAGTGCTGAGTATAAATCTATATTTCCAGGCAGATTCTTATTCCTGAAAAAGCGATGCACCCAAAAGTCGTGATTGTTGTAGCCAAATGCGTACACTCCAAGCAGAATTTTGGCATTCGCTTTGAGGAGAGGCGATCTGGGGAATGGATGGGTGATTGGGCCTTTTCAATCAAAGAAACGGCTGCTCAGCGGGAGGGCTATGATCGCAACTCTATTGCTGGTCAATTTGGTTTTGATGAGAAGTATCCTGGCTGTCCAAATTGCGAGAGCAAAAGCATTGTGAAGTGTGGTAACTGCGGCAAGATCGCCTGCTGGGACGAGAATTGCACAACGCATCTTTGTCCCTGGTGCAGCAAGAAAAATCTAATTGACGGACAGATCGAGATGATACGTGCCCAGAGCGATCGCTAGTCAACATGCGGATACAATGACCAGTTTGGAAACACAAAGGCAGAAAACCCAGGAAAAGCCATCAATTATTTAGAGAGACCTTAAGATATGACTCTCCCCTCTGTCCATCACGGTATTCTCAGACGAGTTTCTCCAGGAACGGGGGCATCTTCTGAGTATTCACTTTCAACTCATGCCCCCACCACATTAGGCCGCGATCGCACCTGCCAGATTTTTTTGGATCCCCAGCAGCATCAGGGAGTCTCGCGCGAGCATCTCGAAATTCATTTTCTCCCTGCTCCGACACCAGGCGGTCAAGGAACCTGGAAAATTCGTGACCTGGGCAGTTCCAATGGAACCTTTGTGAACGGAGTGGCCATTCAGGGGGAATACACACTGAAATCGAGCGATCACATTAAACTAGGACGGAACGGCCCTGAGTTCATTTTTGAGTATCACCAGTCTTCCCCCCGGCCTGTTGTTCGGCCTCTGGCTCAACCCCTCACCAATGATTCCTCATTACATCTCAGCCAGGTGATCCCCATCCTTACAACCAGGAATGATTTGTTCAAAAAAGCGTTTCTGCTTCCAGGAGTTTTCACCGTCTTACTAGTGGTGGGATTGTTCTCCACCATTGGTAATCCTGTGCTATTCAACGCGCTTCTCGCACTCTACCTGGCGGGAGCAGCCTATTACTTCGTCTACCAATTGAGTGGAAAGCCAAAACCGTGGTGGCTAATTGTGGGAATGGCAGTTGCCACAATTCTCATCCTGCTCAGTCCAGTTCTCAATTTGTTCATCCTGGTCTTTAGAGGCATTTTGCCCGGTAATATTTCCGATAGCAAC
>JBIKWV010000703.1:0-3618 GCA_044356135.1 Elainellaceae cyanobacterium | reverse complement strand
GGCACTTCAATCAAAACGCCCACGACGGTTGCCAGGGCTGCACCAGAGTTGAGTCCAAACAGCATGACAGCAGTGGCGATCGCTACCTCAAAGTGGTTGCTCGCTCCAATCAACGCAGCGGGTGCCGCATCTTCGTAGAACAGCTTGAGCTTTTGCGCTGCAACGTAGGAAATCAGGAAAATAAAATTGGTTTGAATGAACAGGGGGATGGCAATTAATAGAATGTGCAATGGATTGTTGACAATCAGTTCGCCTTTGAAGGCAAAGAGCAGAATGAGTGTGATCAGAAGCGCGGTAATGGCGACTGGACTGAGATACTTCAAAAATTTCTGCTCAAACCACTGCCGCCCTTTGTGTTTAAAGATCCAGTAGCGAGAATACATGCCCGCAATTAACGGTAGACCAACGTAGATCAGCACTGAGAGGGCGATCGTTTGCCAGGGTACCGTCAGATCATTCGCCGCCAGCAGCCACCGACCTAGCGGTGCGTAGAGAAACAGCATTGCCAGCGAATTCACCGCCACCATCACCAGGGTATGCCCCTGGTTGCCGTAGCAGAGATACCCCCACATCAGCACCATCGCAGTACAGGGTGCAATCCCCAGTAAAATGGCTCCGGCAATGTAGGAGTTTACCAGTGGCACTTCTACGCCCCGAATCAGCTCAGTCCCCGTAATCAGTGGGCGGAACAACCAGCCGAGGAAGAATTGAGCAAAGACGACCATCGTGAACGGCTTGATCAGCCAGTTCATCACCAGCGTCAAAACCACAGGTTTGGGGGTGCGGACTGCCTGCGCTGCCTGGGAGAAGTCGATCTTCACCATGATGGGATACATCATGAAAAACAGGCAGATGGCGATCGGGATCGACACCTGAAAGAGGCTCATCGCATCGAGGGCGATCGCCACCCCTGGAAACAACCGCCCCAGTGCAATTCCTGCTCCGATGCAGAGTAACACCCAAAGGGTCAGGTAGCGCTCGAAGAAACTGAGGGAACCACCTGCCTGTACAGCATTTGGGTTGAGGGAAGCGTGTTTGGGAGTCATAGGAGCAGAAACCAGGGTAGTGAAAGATTAGGGGCTTGCCATCAAATAAAATCCCAGTAGAATCCCAGTTTTCACCTGGCGCGGCTTAGCCGCGCCAGGTGAAAACTGGGATTCTATTAATCAGCAACCCCCTTAGTCGCCATCGCCTGCTTTCCAGGCGATGGCTTTACTGGGTTGTGGGTCAGGCAGCTTGAGGGAGATCGCCCATGCCGCCAGCACAAAGAATGAGGAAACCCAAAGGCAACCCACCAATCCGTACAGTTGATAGACTAAACCCGACAAAACAGTGCCGATGAGGCGTCCACCGGAATTGGCCATGTAGTAGAAGCCAACGTTCAGGGCAACTTTGTCGTCATCCGTGAATGCCAGCACCAGATAGGAGTGAACCGCAGAGTTGAAGGCAAATACAACGCCAAAGAGCATCAACCCAACAACGATGGTCACATCGGGTGGGGCATTCAGTTGCAGGGCGATCGCAATACTGGCGGGAACAGCGGTGAGAATGCCTGTCCAGAACTGAATGGTGCTGGATTTAGGCGGTTCCCCAGTGCCAAATCGCCGCAGTAGCATCGGTGCCAGGAACTGAATAATCCCGTAACCAATCACCCAGCACGCTAAAAATCCACCTGCCTGGAAAAATGACCAGCCCAGAACACTCCGCAGGAAGACCGGAAGCGCCACGACAAACCAGACATCTCTGGAGCCAAACAGGAAAAACCGTGCCGCCGACAGAATATTAATTTCACGGCTCTTTGAGAAAAGCTGGGTAAACTTGACCTTTGTCTTGATTTTGCCCATCCCCCTGGGCAGCATGACCCCGGTTGTCATGATGGCCAGTAGCCCGACCGCCATGATCCACAGTGACGGGACAAAGCCAAACGTTCCCAGCAGCGCGGCTCCCATAAAGAAGCCCACACCCTTGAGCGCATTCTTTGATCCCGTCAGCACCGCCACCCACTTGAACAGTGAGGACTGCGCCTCCTGGGGGACAACCAACCGGATTGCACTCTTGGAACTCATCTTGGTCAGATCTTTGGCGATTCCCGAAAAGGCTTGCGAGGTCATCACGTAGAGTACCGCCACCCACTGTGCCCAGTCCCGGTTCAGGAAGGACAGCATGATCAGCGAGAATACCTGAAGCCCAATGCCTGCGTAGAGCGTCACTTTTAATCCCAGTTGGGAGCCGATCCAACCACCCAGGAAGTTTGTGACAATCCCAAAGACTTCGTAGAACAGAAACAGAAAGGCGATCTGAATTGGGGTGTAGCCAATCTCGTTGAAATAGAGCAACACCAGCATCCGCAGAGCGCCATCGGTGAGGGTGAAGCCCCAATAGGCAAGGGTGACCAGCGTGTAGTTTTTAATATTGGCACTGGAAGCCGAGGTAGAAGCCATGCTGAAAACTCCCTAATTAAGGCTGAGCGCAACTTTTCGAGCCAGTTCCACCATCCGATTGGAGTAGCCCCACTCGTTGTCATACCAGGCGTAGATTTTTACCTGGGTTTCGTTCACCACCATTGTTGAAAGGGCATCCACGATCGAGGAGCGGGGATCGTTGAGGTAGTCAATCGACACCAGGGGACGCTCCTCATATCCCAAAATTCCCTTCAGTGGCTCCTGTTCCGATGCCTGTTTGAGTAACTGATTCACCTCTGCGACGGTGGTTGGCCGATTGACTTCAAACACGCAATCGGTCAGCGACGCATTCAGCAGCGGCACCCGCACCGCCAATCCATTCAACTTGCCGTTGAGTTCCGGGTAAATGAGTCCGATCGCCGTTGCCGACCCGGTGGTGGTGGGAATCAGCGACAGCGCGGAGGCGCGTGCCCGCCGCAGATCTTTATGGGGAGCATCCACCAGCGTTTGAGTGTTGGTGTTGTCGTGAATCGTGGTAATCACCCCGTGCTTGATGCCAATTCCCTCGTGGATGACTTTTACCACTGGCGCAAGGCAATTGGTCGTGCAGGAGGCTGCGGTTAACAGGTTGTGCTGGGCAGGGTCATAGAGATGGTCATTCACTCCCATCACTACATTCAGTGCTCCCTCCTTCACTGGCGCTGCCACAATCACCTTGCGAACGCCGCGCTTGTAGTAAGGATCAAGGGTTTCGGTGGTGCGAAATTTGCCGGAGCATTCCAGCACGATATCAACGCCCACCTCATCCCAGGGCACTTCTCCTGGTTTTGCGTGATCCGAGAAGGTAATCCCCTTGCCATCGATGTAAATCCGGTTTTCGCCTGCGGTGACTTCTGGTGCCCAGCGACCATGCACCGAGTCAAACTTCAGCAGGTGAGCAGCGGCTTCAGGCCCACCCTTGACCTCGTTGATATGAACGAACTCCAGATCTTCCCATCCCCAGGCAGCCCTCAGGTCTAACCGCCCGATTCGACCAAACCCATTGATCCCAACTCGTATCGTCATCATGACCTCCACTTCAAAATAAGTTGATACGTAGCTTATCAAATTTTATTGATTGGTTTAACAGGACAATACCAATCAATTTTTCCCGGCTCAGAAGATTTACAGAAATCTATAGCGGTTCCCACTCCTATGGGGTACAGAGGGGGTGTGG
>JBIKWV010000702.1:0-3623 GCA_044356135.1 Elainellaceae cyanobacterium | reverse complement strand
CCACCCATCCACCCAAATCCATGCCTCGCCTCATCATCTTCACTCGCTACCCAGAGCCAGGAAAGACGAAGACCCGTATGATGACGCTCCTGACCGCTGAGGCGGCGGCTCATCTTCAGCGGCAGATGACGGGTTATACGCTGGCTCAAGCGCGGCAGCTCATGCGGCAGGAGGAGGTTTCGGTCGAGGTGCGGTTTTCGGGAGGAAGCGGTGCGCTGATGCAGGAGTGGTTGGGGCAGGGGGTAGAGTATCAACCACAAGGGGAGGGGGATTTAGGGGCGCGGATGGCATCGGCGTTTCGTTCGGCGTTTGAGGCGGGGGCTGATCGGGTGGTGACGATCGGGACGGATTGTCCTGGAGTTGATGCGGCGTATCTGGAGGTGGCATTTCAGCAGTTGGAGAATTCTGACCTGGTGCTGGGACCTGCAAGCGATGGGGGCTATACCCTGATTGGGCTACGGCGATCGCTCCCTGAACTCTTCACGGGTGTCGATTGGGGTACTGACGCGGTGTTTCGGCAAACGATGGCGATCGCCCACACCCTGAATCTCTCGATTCACTGTCTGGAACCGCTCACGGATGTTGATCGCCCGGAAGATCTTCCCGTTTGGGAGAAGGTACAGCAGCAAACGCTATCGGTGATCGTGCCCGTTCTCAACGAAGAGGCCCAGATGGAACGGCTCTTCACAATGGTGCAACCTTCCCCCTTCGTAGAACTGGTGCTGGTGGACGGTGGCAGCCGGGACAACACCGTTGCGCTGGCCCGTTCTGGCGGTGCGACCGTGCTAACCTGTTCCCCAGGACGTGCGCAGCAGCAGAATGCGGGGGCGGCGATCGCCCGTGGGGGAACGCTCCTTTTTCTCCATGCCGATACCCAATTGCCGCCAGATTTTGTTGAGCAGATTGAAAAAACGCTGGCCCAACCCAACGTTGTCGCTGGAGCTTTTCAGCTTCAGATTGACGGTTCACAACCTGGACTACGACTGGTGGAATGGGGAGTGAATGTGCGATCGCGCCTATTCCAATTACCCTATGGGGATCAGGCTTTGTTTTTGAAATCGGAGACTTTCCAGCAGTCAGGCGGCTTTCCTGCCCTGCCAATCATGGAAGATTTTGTGTTGGTGCGGCAACTGCAAAAGTTGGGGCGAGTGGGGATCGCTCCTGCTGCGGTGACTACTTCTGCACGTCGATGGGAGAAGTTGGGTGTACTGCAAACCACGCTGACCAACCAGTTGATCATTGCAGGCTATTTCCTGGGGGTTCCTGTCGAACAGTTGGCGCGACTCTATCGCAAAAAATAACGCTGTCCCAGTAAAGCTAAACCCCCATTAAAAGAAGTGGCGCTGCGCCACTTCTTTTAATGGGGGTTTAAGAAGATACAGCGCTTTGCAAGCGCGTGTGGTACAAAGTTTTTGTTGAGAGCCGCGCGGAGCGCGGCTCTCAACAAAAACTTTGGTTCGATCTCAGCGCAAAGCGCTGTATGATGTGAGCCGCGCTTTGCGCAGCCCACATCGTAGAACTCTAATTAACGACGAGACATCGACATCACGATTTGCAGAATGTACCAAAACAGCAGCGCGACTGAAGCGAACAGTTCCAGAGAAGCAGCGACGTACTGGTTGGTGGAGTAGCGATGAATGACGTTGGAGGTACCGTACAGAATCGCACCAGCGGCGAAAATCACCATTGCCACTGAGAAGAACAGACCCAGCGTGAAGCCAAACAGGACGCTGCACACGATTAAACCGAGGGCGATAAAACCAACAATTGTGAGAATGCCGCCCAGGAAGGAGAAGTCCTTCTTGCTGATAAAAGCGATCGCCGTCAATCCTGCAAATAGCCCCAGCGTCAGAATTGCAGCCGTTGGCAGAACAGAGGGATCCGAGAAGACAACAGCGATGTAGAGAATCGGCGCAAAGATGATCGCTTCAGCAACGACGTAGATGCCCAATCCCGCATATTGCGTTCCTACGGAGTCGGCCTTTGCTGCCAGACTCTGGGACAGCCAGCCCAGAATCGCAAAGCCACCCAGGATGGCCAGCCAGGTAAAGCGGCTTCCGGCGACCAGGCGGAACATCATTTCTGCCAGACCGGTCTGGAACAGAAAGACTTCAACCAGGATGAAGGCAGCAATTGCCCCTGCCAGATGCAAGTAGGTTTTTTGAATAAACTGAGCACGTTCTGACGGACGCGACTGGGCAACAGTGATCATGACGAGATTCCTTGCAATTTTTTGGGAGAGAAGTTGGGTCTAATTTAGCAAAAGGATTTTTAGATCGCCTCAGAGATCCCGACAGCCGCTTTTGAGGCTCGCAGTTGTCCACAGGCGGCATCCGCCTCCAGTCCTTTGGAATAGCGTACACTCACGGCAATGTGCCGCTGTTTCAGCACTTTTACAAATTTCTGAATACGACGGGGGTCGGGGCGCTGGTAGTCGGCTTCCCGGATGGGGTTGTAAGGGATCAGGTTGACATGGCTCTGGAAGCCGCGCAGGTGATGGGAGAGTTCCTCGGCGTGTTCGGGGCGATCGTTCACCTCCGCCAGCAAGATGTACTCAAACGACACCCGCCGTCCCGTTATCTGAACATACTCGCGGCACTCCGCCAGCAAATCCTCCAGGGTGTAGTGGCGGGCGCTGGGGATGAGGTGCTCCCGCACCTGCTGATTGGAGGCATGAAGGCTCACCGCCAGCGTCACCTGGAGGTGGTGCTGCGCCAGTCGGTGAATATGGCCGGGAATGCCAACGGTAGAAATGGTGATCCCGCGCTGACCAATGCCCACATCCGTGTTGAGCGATCGCACGGCCTTCAACACGTTCTCAGTGTTCAGCAGGGGTTCCCCCATGCCCATAAACACAATGTTGCTGACCCGGTGCCCAAAGTCTTCCTGTACCGTTAGTACCTGGTCGATAATCTCGTGGGCTGCCAGGTTCCGCAAATAACCGCCCTTTCCTGTAGCGCAGAAGTCGCAGGCCATCGGGCAACCCACCTGGGAGGAGACACAGACCGTCAGGCGATCGATGGCCGGGTCAAACGAAGCAGATTTGTACGTGGGCATTCCCACGGTTTCAATGATGTGGCCATCGGACAGCCGCAGCAGATATTTCACCGTACCGTCGGGAGCGGTGGAGCGGTGGTGAATTTGCGATCGCCCCACTACACTCTCTGCAAACTGCTCCTGCCACTGCTTGGGAAAAACGGTGATGTCGCAGAGCGAACGTGCTCCCTTTTGATAAATCCACTGGTGCAGTTGCTTGCCGCGATAGGCAGGCTGTCCCTGCTGCTGCACCCACTCGGTCATTTCAGCGAGGGACATGCCCAGGAGAACGGTAGAGTGGCTTGCTTCTCCTCGATCCACACTCTGTGCTTGAACGAACCCCACTGAGACCATAGTCAAAACTTTTGTACGGCTTCTCCATCTTAGCGGAGTCCCCCTCTGCAATAGGGCGCACTTAGCGGTATCTGGTGACGCTTGAAAACCCATCAACAGAGGTGGTGTCGTGCAAAGCACCGCACCACCTCTGTTGATTTGATCCTGAACTTTTTCCCCATAAGGGATCTGCTGTTTAATAAAATTCCAGGTTTTGCTTGGCGGGGGGTGGGCGCGCCCAGCAAAAACGGGGA
>JBIKWV010000701.1:0-3626 GCA_044356135.1 Elainellaceae cyanobacterium | reverse complement strand
ATCCCTTATATCCCCAGATTGAGTTGCCAGCGGTTCAGGGTTCCCGTATTCATTGGCGCAAAGTCCACCAGACGTAGTTGCCAGGGGCCACGTACAGGACGGTTCAGCAGGCGTCGCAGGGTGGGAGTGGTTTGCAGGGAGTAAGTCGTTTGCAGGCGGGTTTGCCGTCCCAAAATCCGGCTTTGCAGCAGCAGGGTTTCCCCCGTAGGAGCCGTCAGGCTAATTTCTAAATCCCCAAGGAAGTTGTGGGCCACATCAACCGTAATTTGAATATCCCGCAGCGTTGCCCCCTCGTTCACCTGAATCAGGCTGACCGCCCCCTGCAAATTGAAATCAGGAATGGCGATGGCGATCGCATTCTGCAACTGCAACCAGTGGCTGACGGGAGGGGGAGTCACCAGCCGACTGCGGGCCACTTGCACCGCTCGTAGCGCATTCACTTTGCCGTAGCCAAACCAGTCGGCGTGGCCATTCGCGTCATAACTGCCCCGATTCCAGCCAAACTGTGGATCCACGGTGGAGTCCGTAATCTTATCGGTGGTGGCCTGGAGAATCTGCCTTACCTCCTGAGCCGTCAAATCGGGATTGGCCGACAGCACCAGGGCTGCCACTCCCGCGACGACGGGGCAGGCACTGGATGTACCGCCAAAAGTGCTGGTATAGTCTCCCGCTTCGTAGCCTGGATTGCCTGTGCGGTCAGCGGTCGTCACACCGATACCGGGTAGGTTCCCGGTCACCTGTGGGGGCGTAAATACATAGCCTGCGGGAGCCAGCCACATGCCCGGTGGTGCATTGTTACTGGGAGCGCAGACTGAAATCGCGTCGCCCCAATTGCTATAGGCCGCTTTGCGATTGAGACTGGTGCAGGCAGCAACGGTAATCACATCGGGGTGAATCGCAAACCCATTCAGCCACTGGGTAACCCCGCTGACGATATTGTTGGGCCAGCCCTGCTCATTGATACTGCCGCTGGTGGGGCGATTCGCATTGCCCGCTGCAAATACAATGACACACCCCCTGCCATTGCGCCCCTGGGTGGCGGCACGAGTGAGCGCTGCTCGTTTCCGTAGGGACAGGGGGAAGTAAACGGCGCTGGCTCCCCAGCTACAGGAGATCACTGACGCCCGATGGGAAACCGCCCAGTCGAACAGGTTCTCGATCGCCTGGTCATCCAGAAAGCCCGACGTGCGAATCGGCATAAAGCTACAGCCGGGAGCCACCCCAACCATGCCGACACCGTTCTCCTCGGCGATCGCCACCCCCGCGCAGGCTGTCCCATGATTATCGCTATCTGCTTCTGGCAGGGGCAGCGCGTTGTTGTCTTTAAAGTCTCTAGGCGCAACAATTTTGCCCACGCCCTGAAAATCGGGATGGTTCAAATCAAAGCCGTCATCGGTAATGGCAACAACAATGGAGCGATCGCCCCTGGTAATGTCCCACGCCGCCTCAATCGAGATATCGGCACCGGGAGCCTGCTGCCCCGTACCACTGCTCCTGAGGTACCACTGCTGGGGATAAACCGGGTCTTTGGGGCGGTAGTGGCTCTGGGTGCGAATGACGATATTGGGTTCTGCCGTTAGCACATCGGGACGGCGCATCAGCTGGTTGGCCAGTTTGATCGGATTGGCAACCGCCTGCTTCGTCACCTGAAAAACGTAGGTTTGGGGCACCCCCGCCAGGGGCTTCAGTGAGCGCAGTCCCAGGTCAGCAGCCATCGCCCTTACGGTATCCAGCGCCACGCTGGGGACAAACTGTACCGTCAGTTCATCCGTTAAATAAAAGAAAGTCTGGGGGCTGCTGGCCAATCGGTAGACGTGACTGGCAAATTCTACGGTGTCGAGCGATCGCGCCCGATTCATCGTTGCTTCAAGCTGTCCGGGATCCACCTGGACTTCCACCAGATCGACCGCATCAATGGGTTGAATGGAACGGGTGTTCAGTTGGGAGGTCAGGGCTTCTGTGGCGGTGGGGGCCAGTCGGAGGGTGAAGCGATCGCCCACCTTCTCCAATCGCAGTTCCTCGCCCCCTTGCTGCAAGATCATCCCCTCCTGCTCCGGCAATACCCCAAAACCATTGGGTTGAGCGGGTGGATTGGTCGCACCTGTCATGGCTTTTCCTCACCTGTGGCCGTCTTTATTCTAAGGGCCTATCCGAATCACAAAAAAAACCAAATTCTGGAGGGCGCGCCGCTACAGCGGTGCGCCCTCCAGAATTTGGTTTTTTGGATAGGCACTTAATGGGCGACCGGGAACACAAACTGTTGAAGTACCGTCATGCTGGGCAGCAAGTCGTAATCGCCCCACCGCCACAATCAGTCCGCACGGGTGAGACCACCGATGGTAATATTTACCCTGTACGATTGCAGGTTTGATGTCCTTACACTCAAGAGTAGTCATGGTAGTTTTTCAATCAATTCGCTCTCTGTTGCTCACGGGCTTGCTGTCGCTCCCGGTGGCTGGTCTGACCTGGCTCACTCCAGAGAGTGCAAGGGCGCAGTCTATTTCTCCTCAACCTGCGGATGCAGCAGGGCAGGATTTACGCCCCCTGACCCAGGAAAGCAGCGTTCTCAGTGCTCAAGCAGGTCAGAGACTGATGCGTGAAGCGGGTGCCGCTGTCTCTGCCCAAAACTACGACCTGGCCGTGCGCAAGCTGCAGGAAGCGCGCCAGGTGTTCAACTCCCTGTCCAATTTCTACCAGCAGTTGGCCAATAGCTTTTCAGGAATCGATATCCGAATTGCCGACCAGCAGCGTCAGCAGGCCCTCGCCGCTGCCCAGTCCCGCGACGAAGCCACCTACCAACTGGCCCTGGTTCACCGTGCCCAGAACAAGCCCGAACTGGCTGTTCCTCTGCTGATCCAGATTATTTCCAGTCAGCAGCCCACTCGTGAACTGGGTCAGCGTGCCTACCGCCAACTGTTTGAGCTGGGCTTTGTCAATTCTCCCTTCCCCCGCAGTGACGGTGGATCGACCTCCTCAACGCCTGCGCCCGCTCCGGCTCCGGCTCCGGTTCCGGCTCCGGCACCTCGATAATGGGCGATCGCCCTAGTGGCTGCTTTAAAACCCGCTGGATTCTTGATTTTGTATGCGCGACGCGCACACAAAATCAAGAATCCAGCGGGTTGAAACCACGCCCTAGAATCTTCGACGCAGCGTAACCCCTGCTGCACTCTGGTTCTACGCCCTGCGATAGCATGAAAGTGGTCTCAGTTGAATTGAAGGAAAATCAATGGTCAGTCCAAATCAGGTCGTGGAAATGATCAAAACCGGGCTTCCCGATGCCCAGATCCAGCTTCAGGATCTGACTGGGGGTGGCGACCATTATCAGGCAGTGGTGGTGTCTTCAGAGTTTGAAGGCAAGAGCCTGGTGCAGCGCCATCAGCTGGTTTATGATGCCGTGCGGCAGGCGATGTCCACGGAGGAAATTCACGCGCTGTCGCTCAAAACCTACACTCCCCAGCAATGGAACACGATGGGGCAGGCAAGCTAAAAGCCCATTCTGGTGGTTTAGACCTCGCGTCGTTCTCAAAAAACTATCCGTTCCCATTTCTGCTGATGTATCCAAAGACCACAACTGGTTTGTGGATACACCTTAGACTAGAATAAGAGCCTTCCATTACCAGAAGTCC
>JBIKWV010000700.1:0-3636 GCA_044356135.1 Elainellaceae cyanobacterium | reverse complement strand
ACCATGAGCTTATATTTTTACAAGCCCTTAGAGGTCACTGATGAAGATTTAGTATGTCTGAGAGAATGTTTGAGAAGTACCTCTGTGAGTAGCAAATCATACGATCCCCTAGATCCCCCTTAAATGAGGGGGCCTTTGAAGCCAACTCCCCCCTTTTTAAGGCTACCGTGTACACACAAAACATCCCAACTACGGCAAATGGCTTGAGATCCCCCTCAATCCCCCTTAAAAAGGGGGACTTCCGATCCAGTTCCCCCCTACCGTGTACACACAAGTCGGGACTGACTTCGTTTAGGCGTTTTGCACCCCCTAAATCCCCCAATTCTGGGGGACTTTGGACGGTTCTGTGCTTCTGAAATGGTTCTCCAGGGTTCGGTTCCCCCCAGAACTCCCCCTTGAGGGGGCAGGGGGTGTCTGGGGGGCTAGGGGAGCGGTTCGTGGACACTCAGTATGGTTTGACCATTTGTGTGTACACGGTAGCCTTTTTAAGGGGGGGTAGGGGGGATCAACCCAGGCAAATACTCATTCGGCGAACTTGTGTGTACACCGTAGCCTTTTTAAGGGGGGCTAAGGGGAGATCTCCCGGTGTTAAACACAACACCCCTACCTTTTCAAACATCCTCTAAGGCTTAAAGTAACCCACCTCCACCTCCACTAGGACACCCAACGGGTTGAGCAAATTCGGAGGAAACCCAACCCTGTTGTGGAGACGTAATCTGAATGTATTGAACTTGCCTCTGCTCGTCATTCAGGGCTGTAATGGTGGCTCCTGTTGCCTGAATAACCTGACCATCAGTCAGTTTGCCAATAGAAGGGCCGATTCGATTTGTTTCAGGATTTGGGCCACTCCTAATATTGACGTATCCTAATCCCCGTGCCACTGCTCTGTAGCAGTTTGCTCCAGTGGTTGGAGGGTTCGAGGGGGAACCAGTCTGAGCTTGATTGCGTTGATTCTCCAACTGCCTTCTGAGTTCATCCTGTCGCTGTCGCTCTAGCTCTGCTCTGCGTTGGGCTTCTGCCGCAATCCGCTGCTGCTGCTCTAGCTGAAAGGCAGCACTCGACTGCTCTCTGGCTGTTATGAGGGCTTCTGCCTGTTGCTTCAAATAATCGGTGGAGAAACTATTGAGTAACCCTCTGGCACCGATAAAATCATTCACCGCCAGGTGGACATCCTGAACTTTTTTGAGTAACGCCTGGTCATTCTGCCATTGCTGCTGGAGTTCAGTTCTCTTGGCTTGAAATTGGTCAGAAGCAGGGCTTCCTGGCGGTATTGTTTGCAAAAGGTTCATAGCAGTATCGAAATTGCCTGATTGAAACTGGGCAACAGCGCTTTGCATTAGATTGTTTGACCAGGAGTTAATTCGCTCCTGTGCCTGATCGTAGAGCGGACTGGTCGTAGATAGCTGACTGGCAGTGCGAATGGCTTCGCCCCAGTTTTGCTGCGCTGCCAGATCCTCGCTGCGGTGCAAAACAGCTTCCTGCTGTCCGTATTGTTGCTGCGATCGCCACCACAACACGCCCCAATAAGCCCCCGCCGCGCCAGTTGGCAGCAGCAACACCAATGCCAGATTCAGCAGCCAGCGATTTCGGCGGGGCCGGGGAGCGACCGCTGTTGGGGCATAAGGAGAAACTGCCGCTCCCTGCTCAGGTGCAGGAAATTGAGAATAGGCGTTTACAGTCCCAGTTTGTCCCTGATACAGCGGCTGCACCATCGGTTCCCAACGTTCCGTTGGGGCGGCACCTGAAACAAGCGGAGTCGGAACAGCAGGAGTAGACGATGCCGTACCAGGAACTACACCCCGACTGGCAAGAATTCTGCCTTCAATCGGGCGTACATCCTCATTGCGCAGCGCCAAGGCATTCTTGAGAAAGTCCAAATCCGCACAGGTGGTGTCACTAAGGGGGAATTCCTGAGTGACGGCCTCCAAGAACGCCTGCTCGTACTGCCGCAGGTGAATCCGGTAGGTGCGGTAGGGCTTCAGCACCTCGGTTTCAATCGCCTCTGCTTCTTCCGCGGCCAGTCTTAGCCGTTGCCAACGAGCGTCCAGCGCCATTCGGGCAATATCGGAGATTTCGCCCCGTTCTGCAAACCGTTCTACATCGCGGCGGTAGCACAGTTTGGGATCGCCCACCAGTGCTCGCGCCAGCTTAATCGTGAAGCCCTCCTTGATGGCGTAAATCTCCGGCTTCATCGCTGGAGCCATCTCCTGCACCTTGCGCTTGGCGTACTCGTGCAGTTCGTCGATGCCAATATCTCCGTCGTTGTCCTGATCTGCCGCTCCGGTCTCGATTCCTTCCACGATGTAGCGGGTATAGACAGAAAGGTCGCTGCCCTGCTGCTCGAATGAATACTGCGATGAAGTCGAGGAGGTCAGCACTGCCCGTCCTTCACCCCCTAACTGTCTTTGGACATCCACTCGGCCATCGTCTTTGGCGGTCATTCCTTCAGCAAAAGCACCGCTAAAGCAGCAGTCGAGCATCAACACCTGTCGCCGGGAGCGGCTGTTGCCCATAATCTCCTGGACAAAGCTGGCGGGCACTGCTGTCGATTTAATCAGTTCTCCTTTGGGCGTCTTCTGCGTCAGGCTGGTGGCAAAATACAGTTTGCCGCTGTCATCTTTAATTCCGTGCCCAGTGAAAAATAGGAACACCAGGTCATCTTTGTCGCGATCGCCAAACAACATCTCAATCTCCCGCTGCATCTCGATCGGATCGGGATTGACAACAGATTTTACCTGCTCAAACCCACCGATTTCTGGAGTTTGGAGAACCTGCTGGAGCTTCTGGACATCTTTCTCGGCGCTGGGCAGGGCATTTAATCCAGGCTGGTAGGTGCTGACACCAATCAGGAGTGCGATTTTCATGGTAGGAACCTCTGATTCGGGGGGGACGGATCGGATGGGCTATGGTCGGCTGACCTGGGAGACAGCGGCTCGAATTCCTTGAGCCACATTAGTCAGCGCTTCATCCTGGTTGCTCCAGGTGGTCACGGGTTTGGCATTTTTCGGTAGCGCCTGGAGTTTGCCAAAAGGCGCACCGAACCAGTCGCAGGGTTTGAGAATAATTGGGATGACGCGTGCGCTTCCGGCGTTGTGACGTTCGATCGCCCTCTGTAGCTCGATATCAAAACAATAGTCGGATGCCAGAAAGTTGGCGCTGATCAGCAGCAGAATCACCTGTGCTTTGTTGAGGTTTTCGTCGATCGCCCCGGCCCATTCCGTCCCTGCTGAGATATCCCGGTCATACCAGGCCACAATCAGTCCCTGCCGCTTCAGCATGGCCAAGTGGGTGACCAGTTCATCGCGCAGGCTCTCGTCTTTGTGGGAATAGGAGAAGAAGACGGTGACAGGCTGGAGCGGTGTTTCAGGGTGGGATGGTTCTGCTGGGGGTGGCTGGGGAATGGCGTTGATGGTTTCAAGGGGCTGACCGGAAAACTGGCCGAATACCAGTTGTTGTGCCATTTTGACCAGTGCTGCCATCTCTTCAGGGCTGCTGGACTTGAGTTTGATTTTGCGTCCCTCAAACTCTACCTCCATCTCAATCGGCTTGTGGCTGAGGCGATCACCCAGAAAACCAAAGACCGACTGGAGGTTGCCCGGTCTCACCTCGGTTGACAGCACCCCTGCTAAAAACCCA
>JBIKWV010000699.1:0-3637 GCA_044356135.1 Elainellaceae cyanobacterium | reverse complement strand
CATCGCGCCCTCCAGAATTTGGGTTTTCGGTTTTCGGATAGGCCCTTAGTCTTGTCGGTTCACTACAACGCTATATGCTGCCTGTAATTCGATCGCTCACCTCCATTGCATAATAAGGCGCGATCGTATATTTGCCCGTATCCACGGAGTGATAGTTTCCGACCGAGTGAATCCCGATTTTGTAGCGGTGGTGCAGTTCGCTGGTGATATCGTCGATATCTGTCTTCCCCCAGGCAAAAATTTCACCACCCCGGATGGTTCTGTCCAGAATGTCGTCGGGATGGATCTGGTGCAGCACCGGGTGAATGGCGGCCAGTTGGTCGAAGCTCTTTGCAAAAATGGCGTCGAGTCGTTCTAGAGTTATAGTTTTCATCCAGTCGGGGGGGGATAAGTCCTGGGACATGCCAATCATGCATTCGGGATACCAGGAGAAATAAAATTTTTGGTTCTGAAAATTCACCACGTCACCAAAGCAGCCCAGCATCAGGGTGGTAGAAGGAATCATCGGATAGGCACGGCGAAACTGGAGATAAATGCCGAGCTTATAGCGGTGCAGCCACTGACGAGTTGGCCGAATGCCCATGCTGGCGTCCAGTTGAAGACGCCCCTCCCAGAGGCAGTTCACCACCCGGTCATAGGGAATGCAGTTCTGGTCTTCTCCCTGTTCAACCGTAACGGCAACTTGTCCATTATCGAGGAGCGTTGCCTGCTCGACCCAGGTGTTGCCCAACCAGTTGATTTTCGGTTGGTCGAAGACGGCCTGCCCCAACAGATCTGCGACCCAGGTAGTGTCGATTGCGTGTTCAATGGTGCGATAGGCAGTTGTGATTTGACCAGGGTCAAAGATGGCTTCCGTTTCTGGTTGAGACAGTTTTTCGAAGACAAAATCGCCGGGTAAATCGAGGTAATCCAGGCGAGTGGAGGCGCGCAGTTCCCGGTATAGCGTTTCAATCTGCTGAAAATGAGTGTGTATGGCGCTCTCTGACAGCATAGATTGGGCATGAACACCATAAATAAAAGGCGTTGACAGATGTTGCTGAAGGTCGCTGAGATCGCACCATCGTTGTAGCAGCGGAGAAAAGTGAAAGGCTCCAACAATCAGTGTTTTCGCAGTACTGAAATCAGGCTCATTGGCGTAAATAAACCCCAGGTGGATTTTGCCCTCATTCCCCAAACTCGCCTGGGTTACGGGAGTCGCCTGCTGATCAAACAAATCAACCTGAAATCCCCGTTTGGCCAGTTCCAGTGCCGTGCAGGAACCCAGAATTCCAGCACCCAATACAGCAATTCTCATCATCCCGCTTCCTGTGACTGATTAAGCTGTCGATGCAAGTTTTCCAGATGCTGCCGAAAAAAAGCCTGATCTGGCAGCAGGCGGACGGCAGCATTCTCAGCAGCGATCGCCCCCTCGATATCTCCCAGATGGGTCAGCGCCCAACTCAAACCGTGGTGATAATATGCCTGGTCTGCATCCAGTGCGATCGCCTCCTGATAGCACGATTGTGCCGATGCCCATTGCTCCTTCTGCGAATACAGATGTCCCAGATGGCCCCAGGCATAGGAGAGTGTGGGGTCTAGCGTCACAGCCCTGGTTTCGGCGGCGATCGCCTGCTCGATTTGCCCACTGCGGGCAAGCACCTGACCCAGGTTGCTGTGAATGTAGGCAATGTCTGGATTAAGGGCGATCGCTTTGTGAAAGGCTGCCGTTGCTTCCTCCAGTTGCTCCCGTTGACCGTGTAAATGCCCCAGATGCGCCCAGGTGTGGGGTTCGGCAGGCAGCAGGGCAATGGCGGATTGCACGGCTGCAAAAGCGGCTTCAAACTGCTCCTGAGTAGCCAGGACGCGACTCAGACCATCGTAGAAATAGCCATCGTTTTCCAGCGTGAGCGCTTTTCGATAACTCGATTCTGCCAGTTCTGCCTGGTGGTTTTTGGCGTACAGATTACCCAGACGATTCCATGCGTAAGCCTGTTCAGGAGCCAGGGCGATCGCGGTCTCCTGGGCGGCGATCGCTTCCTGCAAGCGGTTTTGCTGGTTCAGTGAGGCCGCCAGGGTTTCGTGAAATTCAGCGATGCTGGCGTCGATCGCCAGCGCTCGTCGCACCTGGATTTCTGCTGTCACTGCATCCCCACGCTGGACTTGATTTTTCGCCTCGCGGGCGTAGAATTCGGCCAGCACGGTTTGGGCTGCGGGCTGCTGGTACAGTGCAAACGGCAGGGAGGGGGATGCGATTTCTCCACTCCAGACGCGACTGAACCAGAGGCTGACCAGCATAGACTGTTCGACCGGGGGCAGGTCATTGATTTCAAAAAAAGGCCACATCTCTCGCGTCATGCGGAGGGTGCGGTTGAGGCAGGCAAACAGCAGGAGATGGCGATCCTCCGGGGCAAACTCCTCCGCCAGGACAACCTTCGTGCAATCGGCACAGTGCTCGACCCAGGCGGCGATCGCCCATTCCCGCTCCCAGGATTTCCATTTGTGATGTTCGGTGGCGGGATCCAGCAAACAGAAGTATAGTCTTTCTGGCAGGCGGTGCAGGGTACCTCGACAGGCCATTTGCAGCGTCCAGACGGTTGACGCACCAAAGCCTTTGTAGGAATTTCCTTTGAGCCGCAGCGATTCCCCGATTACCGATCGCCGCATCAATCCCCGCATGGCACAGACATTAAATTGAGCGCTGAGGAATCGTAGAACCCGGTCGAGCTTATCCCCTGTGGATGGCTCCTGGATCATGACGTGGTTTTGCAGGCCAAAACACTGCACATCAGGGTAGACGCCAGCCGCTTCCGGGAATTGTTGCAGATAGTCGTAGAGCCGTTGCAGAGCATTTGGATCGAGGCGATCGTCATGGTGCATGATGAACAGGTACTCGGTTTGTACCCGATCCAGCAAAAAGTTAGTGTTCTGTACCCACCCGAGTTGCTCCGACTGTGCAAACACTTGAAACCGAGCATCAGCTTCAAATTTCTGACAGACAGCAACGGAGTCATCCCGGCTCAAATCCACCGAGATCAGGACAGAAATGTTCGTCAATGTTTGCTGTTGAATATCCTGGAGTGTTTTCTCCACAAAGCTTGCTCCGTTATACACCGGAAGGCAAACCGTGATGGGAGGCAATGGGGGAGCGATCGATTGCATAAGTACAGGGAAAGGGGCAGAAACCCATTTCCTATTATGGTGCGCGTCAAAATCCTATCGTCTCAAAATAACCGGACTTTTGACTAACTTGCGCCGATTTTCCCTGAAATGCTGACGGAGTCAGCATTTCAGGGAAAATCGGCGCTAAAACCAAAGGTGCCGTGAAACGCTCTCGTAGAGAGCGTTTCACGGCATTGTAGGAGAAATAGTCAAAACTCCAGAAAATAACCAGAATGATGCAAATTTGCTGCCCTCAATTCAAAGCCCTATTTTCATTGAGAGCCGCGCTAAGAGCGGCTCTCAATGAAAATAGGGCTTTGCAGCGCTTTGTAAGTACATGAGGGACAAAGTTTTTGTTGATAGCTTCGCCCCCCGCAGCTCTCAACAAAAACTTTGGTTCTATCTCAGCGCAAAGCGCTGGATCAACTGGTCTTAAATTCGTTGTACAGATCCTGCCACACTTTTTCTGGCTGCTTCACGGGCAACTGACGAGCGCGGG
>JBIKWV010001067.1:0-3640 GCA_044356135.1 Elainellaceae cyanobacterium | reverse complement strand
CATGCAGGAACGCATTACTTCAACCAAACGAGGATCCATCACTTCAGTTCAGGCAGTATATGTTCCTGCCGATGACTTGACCGACCCTGCCCCTGCTACTACATTCGCCCACTTAGATGCAACTACCGTATTAAGTCGTAAAATTGCTGAGTTAGGTATTTATCCAGCGGTTGACCCACTAGATTCTACCTCTCGAATTTTAACTCCTGCAATTGTTGGAGATGCTCACTACAATTGTGCACAGCGTGTAAAACAAATTTTACAACGTTACAAAGAGTTGCAGGATATAATTGCTATCTTGGGTATGGATGAATTGAGTGAGGATGATAAATTGGTTGTAACCCGTGCAAGACGTGTACAGCGTTTCTTATCTCAGCCTTTTCACGTTGCTGAGCAGTTTACCGGATTAAAAGGTGAGCTGGTTAGTATTGAAGATACCATAAAAGGTTTTAATATGATTATGGATGGTCAACTGGATCATTTACCTGAAGCAGCTTTTAACCTCGTAGGTACCATAGAGCAAGCCATTGCAAAAGGTGAGAAGATGCTGGCCGAAGCCAAATAATTGATAATACATGCAACTGGAGATTTTAACACCCGATAAAACGCTATTTTCCGGTGAGGTAATAAGTGTAACCGTTCCCGGCAGCAAAGGCAAGTTTCAGATACTGAATGGTCACGCTGCCTTGGTTTCAAGTTTGGATAAAGGTAAAATCAATATCCAGACTAAGAATGGGAATGAGCATTTTGAAATAAGCGGAGGAGTGGTTGAGGTGCTTAAAAACAAGGTGGTTATACTAGCTTAGAATATCATTAAAACTAAGTTTCAGTTAAATAAATTAGAATCCTCCATCAGTAATGTATTGTACATCTCACAATGCTGATGAATATATCTTTATCGGTCTGCTTCACCTTAATTTGATGTAAGTTACCAGTTGGTGCATTGATCGTAAATTACGATAAGCGGATAACCGTGCAATTCTCGTGCACTTTAAGTTTATGTCATTTTTTTGTAATCAGAAAGATATTTCTTGTTTAATAAATAATTTATCTCTTTTTTCACCCTCCCATTATAAACCTGATTGGTACAAATAATTTTATCTTTATGAAAAAAGTTTTTACTCCCTCTGCTGTTTTTTTCAAACTCAGAATCATTACCTGTTTTTTATTTCTTACATGTGGCTTTGCTAACAAGTTATATAGTCAGATTAATTTCAATGCATTTCCTAGGCCAAATGCATCTGTTCTTACTTCCGCTAGAAGTGGTGACACCTTGTTTTTTGGGGGCGATTTTACCCAATTCTCTACATCTGACACAGGTGCTCAGTATGGATCCCTCATTAATCGTGCTAATGCACGCGTAGTAAGATCATGGCCAAGGCCTAATTCAACCGTTTGGGTAACAATACCTGATGGTAATGGGGGTTGGTTTATAGGCGGAGATTTTAGCCAAGTGGGGGATAGCTCTCGTCAGCGCGTAGCACACATCAATGCACAGGGAAGGGTATCGTCCTGGAGAGTCAAAAACTGTAATAACCAGGTTAGAGCATTGCAATTAGATGGGAACAATCTTTATATAGGAGGAGAATTTACAATCATTGGAGATAGTTCGCGAAATAGAATAGCCATGGTTAATGCGACTACTGGCATGGTTTCATCCTTTTTTAGTAATACAGGGTTTAATAGTGGTGTTTATGCTTTTTCTAAAAACAACAATAACTTATATGCAGGAGGAAACTTTACCACATTCGGTACAGGCAGAACTTACGGAACGTTGCTGGATACTGCATTAGGTAATCTAATAAGTGCCACTTACCCACAGGCAAATTCAACCGTATGGGCATCTATATCAGATGGCAACGGAGGTTGGTTTATCGGAGGTGATTTTAGCCAAGTAGGAGATAGTGCACGTCAGCGTATAGCACACATCAATGCACAAGGCAGGGTATCATCATGGAGAGTAAGAAATTGCAATAGCAGTGTACGCGCATTGGAGTTAGACGGGAATAGCTTATATGTTGGAGGATATTTTAGCGTGTTGGGAGATAGTGCCAGAAACAGGATAGCAGAAGTCGATGCAACAACCGGATTGGTAAGTAGTAAGTTTAACAATGGAGGACTTGATAATGGGGTTCTAACGTTAACCAAGAACAACAATAATATTTATGCCGGAGGAGAGTTTACAACGTTTGGCCCAAATAGGGGTAATGGAGTATTGATAGACACGGCCATTGGTATCATAGCAAATCAGCCTGTATCTGTATCGCAACCTAACCAACCTGTATTTGTGAGTATTCCTGATGGCAACGGAGGTTGGTTTATAGGCGGACAATTTACACAAATCGGTGATAGCTTGCGTCAGCGCGTAGCACACATCAATGCGCAAGGCAGGGTATCATCATGGAGGGTAAGAAATTGTAACAGTACAGTCAGGGCCTTGCAAATAGATGGCAATAGTTTGTATATCGGAGGGGACTTTACAACAATAGGAGACAGTGCCAGAAATCGTATAGCAGAGGTGGATATATCAACAGGTGCAGTAACATCAAAGTTTATTGGAGGAGGTTTAAACAGTACCGTATTGACATTTGCTAAAACATCAACCAATTTATATGCGGGAGGAAGCTTTACCACATTCGGTACAGGCAGGAGCCATGGAACAGTGCTGGATACGGTATTAGGTAATCTAATAAGTGCCACTTACCCACAGGCAAATTCAACCGTATGGGCATCTATATCAGATGGCAACGGAGGTTGGTTTATCGGAGGCGACTTTAGTCAGGTTGGAGATAGTGCACGTCAGCGTATAGCACATATCAATGCACAAGGCAGGGTATCATCATGGAGAGTAAGAAATTGCAATAGCAGTGTACGCGCATTGGAGCTAGACGGGAATAGTTTATATGTTGGAGGATACTTTTCGATTATTGGTGATAGCTCACGTAATCAGATAGCAGAGGTAGATGCCACAACCGGATTGGTAAGTAGTAAGTTTAACAATGGAGGATTTAATGGAGCCGTATTTGCGTTAACCAAGAACAACAATAACATTTATGCCGGAGGGGAATTTAGCAACTATGGTCCAAGCCGTAACTATGGGATCATGACGGATACTGCCAATGGTATTATAGTAAATCAGCCTGCATCTGTTTCACAGCCTAATAATACTGTATTTGTGAGTATTCCTGATGGCAATGGCGGTTGGTTTATAGGTGGCCAATTTACACAAGTTGGAGATAGTGCACGTCAGCGCGTAGCGCACATCAATGGACAGGGAAGGGTATCATCATGGAGGGTAAGAAATTGTAACAGTACAGTCAGGGCCTTGCAAATAGATGGCAATAGTTTGTATATCGGAGGGGACTTTACGACAATAGGAGACAGTGCCAGAAATCGTATAGCAGAAGTAGATATTTCAACAGGTGCAGTAACATCAAAGTTTATTGGAGGAGGTTTAAACAGTACCGTATTGACATTTGCCAAAACATCAACCAATTTATATGCAGGAGGAAACTTTACCACATTCGGTACAGGCAGGAGCCATGGAACAGTGCTGGATACGGTATTAGGTAATCTAATAAGTGCCACTTACCCACAGGCAAATTCAACCGTATGGGCATCTATATCAGATGGCAACGGA
>JBIKWV010000698.1:0-3640 GCA_044356135.1 Elainellaceae cyanobacterium | reverse complement strand
TAGGCGACAATTTTGGACATTACTCGACGAGAAGCCGGGGATCTTGCGATCGCTCTTCAAATTACTCAGGCAGGACAATACAATCGATCGCATTCCAACCGATCGTTTCCTGATGGGATGCGATCTCAGAAGTGCCACCCAGTTGGGTCAACATCAGCCTGCCCATCGCCGTCTCAACCCGCACCTCGCGCAATTGTCCGATATAAGTGGAGTCGATAATTTTTGCCGGGAAACAATTGTCTGCGGATACATTCAGTTTCAGACTTTCTGGTCGAACCATCAGCGTTACAGTCTGACCGACCGCAGGGGCATGGCCAGGAGTGACAGCCCGTACTTCTGACCCATTCATCTCGACCCGCACCGATTCACCCTGCACCTCAACCACCTGACCCGAAAGGAAGTTGGCCTTGCCAATAAACTGCGCCACAAACGAAGAAGCTGGGCGATTGTAAATCTCTTCCGGGGAGCCGACCTGATCGACCTGGCCATTGTGCATCACGGCAATCCGATCGCTCAAAGCCAGAGCTTCCTCCTGGTCATGCGTCACGTAGACAAAGGTAATATTCGTCTGGCGCTGGAGTTCCCGCAGTTCCTGGCGCACCTCCTCCCGGATCTTGGCATCCAGGGCAGAGAGTGGTTCATCTAGTAGAAGAACCTTGGGACGGCTAATCAAAGCGCGGGCCAGTGCCACCCGCTGCTGCTGTCCACCGGAGAGCTGACTGGGACGGCGATCGCCCAACCCCTGAATGCGAAACATGCGCAGCGATTCCTGTACACGGGGAGCGATCTCCCCACGGGGAACTTTGGCAATCCGCAAGGGGTAAGCCACATTCTCAGCCACCGTCAGATGGGGGAACAGGGCATAGCTCTGAAAAACAGTGTGGACATTGCGGCGGTAGGGAGGTAGCGTCGTCACATCTTCACCACCGATGTAGACCTGGCCATATTCAGGAATCTCAAACCCGCCAATCAGCCGCAGGGTAGTCGTCTTACCAGAACCACTGGAACCCAGCAGGGAATAGAATTCTCCCGGCTGCACGTCCAGGGTCACTGATTTTGCCGCGTATACCTCTCCACCAGCGGTCGGATAAATCTTGCTGACATTCTCTAAATAAACAACGCTGCTTTCCTTCAGACTGCTGGTCATTTATGCTGCATCCTTCGCCGTGGCCCACTGGCTCAACAATACCAGGACACTGCTGGCCAGTAATACCAGCGTAGCGACCGCCGCAATTTCTGGGGTGATGTTGGTGCGCAGCCGTCCCCAAATCTCCATCGGCAAAGTGTTGTCGCGCCCCGTCAGGAAGATGGTGACAACCACCTCATCGAAGGAGAGGGTGAAGGCTAAAAGTGCGCCTGCGATGACCGCACTGCGGATGTAGGGAAAGATGACGCCAGTAAACACCTCGGCAGGTTCTGCCCCCAGGTCATAGGCTGCTTCCTCCAGACTGCGGGGAAACTGGCTGAGGCGGGTGAGGATGGGGCCGAGGGCAACAGGCAGTCCAAAAACCGCGTGTCCCAGAATCACCGTCCACAGGGACAGCTCAAAACCCAGATTTGAGAAATAGGCCAGCATTGCCACCCCAGTGACGATTCCGGGGAGCAGGATGGGGAGATTCAGGGCGATGCGAAACGCGGTTCTGCCGAAGAACTGGTAGCGGTAGATGGCAAAGGCGGCCAGTAGTCCAAAGAGGGTTGAGAGGAGAGTGGCGATCGCCGCCACCTGAATCGAGTTGCCAAACGAAGACCGTATCGCCGCGTCCTCAAAGGCTTTCCGATACCAGTCCAGCGTGAACTGCTTGAACGGCAGTGAGAGAATTCGAGACTGGTTGAAGCTCATGATCACCAGAACGGCGATCGGCAAATACAGGAACCCGTAGACCAGAACCATCCAGGTTCCCAGCAGCCAGGGGCGGGACTGTTTGCGAGGAGAGGCTTCAGATGTTGCAGGAACTGGGCTGAGGGCGGTCATGGGAAAAGCAGGAGAGTTATACAGACTCTACCTGATGTCTGTATTTTCTATATTGCCAGTAGGGAATGAATTGGGCGATCGCACCTGCCAGGGCAATGAGCAGTACATAACCCATACCCTCCCAGGCCAGGGGCAGTTGCAGCAACAGGCCGACCAGGGTCGCCAGCAACGCATCGCTCAGCAGTTGAGAAAGAAATTTCCAGCGGTTGATCCGCTCCAATGGGTTGCAACCGACCACGCTCATCTGAGGCGGAGCCAGTGGTGGCAGTGGGCAGGAAACGGCTGCATGGTCTGTCGCCTGCCACCAGGATTCTAGCCGTCGCTGGAGCTGCCGGGTGTTGCGGTTCGTCTGCCGCAGGGATGTGGGGTGAATGGCTAGAAGATTAAATACCCCGGAGCGATCGCCCACACTCCAGTGAACATACACTCTGGCGGGCTGCAACCAACCCGGCAATCCAGCACCCATCCGAATCGCGGTGATCTGATTGCGCTGCAATGCAAACCGTGTGTGTTCGCCAACGTAAGACAGGCGCTCTTGCTGACGCCCTTCCTGGTCTCCTGCTGTTAGAAATAGGAAGCCCAAATCCCACCCGGCCATGTTGTCGTAGAGTTTGGGACTATTTTCGGGAGACAAACTGACAAAAAAGCCCTCCCAGGCTTCGGGTTGAATCCTCTCCTGGTGAAGTGTCTGACTCAGACGCTGACGCAGGGATTGGTAGCCCCAAACCGAACCAATATTCACGGTCCACAGGAATAGGACAATCGTGGCGATCGCACCACCGCCATAGACCAACCACGGATTCACGCCGACCCAGTCCTGTGCCAGCCGTGCCACGAGTGCTGCGGGGAGCGTTACTACAGACTGGATGGCAAACCCCAGCCGCCAGTCAATCTCCTGCTGCACCTGAGTGATAGAGTCTGGGACATTTGAAGCACGCGCAGAAGGAAACAGACGATCGAGTTGTGGTGAAGGAGCCACCAACCCCTGGGCGATCGCTTCTACTCGATGCCGCATAAACAGCACCAGCGACACCGGGAGCAGCAGGCTGAATGCAGCCAGTGCCAGAAACAACAGTAATGTTTGAGAAGGATGGGCCTCCCCTGGGATCCCTGCCAGGTTGAGCAGGTGTTGCAACGCTGCAACTTCTACTACCCAGACGAACCCCATCGTCAGCAGGACGAGAAGCAATGCGTATCTTAACTGTTTGTAGCCATAGAGCGGCAAACTGCGGGGTAAGGAGCCAGTCATAAGGGAGGAGTGGCGATTGCTAACGACTGAATTGTAATATCTGACGAAAGAATTAAGGGGATTTCCAGCAATGAATCTACCTGCGTTGTGTGGGTGGTTCCCCCGCGCAGTGGGGGAACCGCCCACACAAAATCAATGGCTTCAGGCATTGCTGCGAGGGATTTTCACACAAAGTCGCGGAGAGCCGAGTTTATATTCGTCGGTATTCGTCGGTTGTCGTAGAAAACGATTAGTTCGCTTGGTGGACTACTAGTGGGTCATTTGCTTTGCTCATCGCCATACCTCTGTGGGGTGGGCGGGACGCCCGCCCAGACGGGCAAGATGCCCGTCCCACAAAATGAATGGCAATGCTCGTGCCAAATGACCTACTAGTGGGTCATTTGCTTTGCTCATCGCCATACCTCTGTGGAGTGGGCGGG
>JBIKWV010000697.1:0-3641 GCA_044356135.1 Elainellaceae cyanobacterium | reverse complement strand
GGCGCGCGGCTCTCACCCAGAATTTCATCCCCAGATTATGCAACGCCCAATCTCCTAAACAACGCCCCGCCTGCACAGCGGACGCAGCGTTTTCCAACAGTTCACCTACCTGGATGAGGCGTAAATCTGGTCGGTGCAAGACAAAATAGAGGGGCAACGTTCACTGACCCTCTATGGTTTCTTCAACGCTGAATGCTACGGAAGCGGCACTCGTTGCCTACGACCTGTGGAAGCTGTATGGCGATCACCCAGTCGTCCAGGGAGTCAGCTTTGAGATTCACCCTGGCGAAGTGGTGGGACTGCTTGGTCCCAATGGTGCAGGCAAAACGACTACCGTGGGCATGCTGTATGGTGCCGTCGCCCCCAGTCGGGGGTTTGTGAAGTTGGGGAATGTCCAGGTGCAGAGCGATGGGCGAACCGCCCGCGCCAAAATGGGTATTGTCACCCAGGAGGACAACCTCGACCCCGATTTCTCTGTGATTGAGAATCTAATGCACTTTGCTCACCACTACCGGATTCGGGGGAATGCCGCCCGCCAACGGGTGGGTGAGGTGCTGGCCCAGGTCAACCTGGAAAATTATGCAAATTATGCCATTGATGAACTTTCCGGCGGTCTGAAGCGGCGGCTGGTGCTGGCGCGATCGCTTCTCAACTATCCCTCTGTCGTGTTTCTGGACGAACCCACGACCGGACTCGACCCCGACGCCCGCCAGGAGTTCTGGCGGCTGGTGATTGATCTGAAGCAGCAGGGATGCGGCGTTCTGCTGACGACGCACTATATGGATGAGGCGCAGCGGTTATGCGATCGCCTTCTACTGCTCCAGCAGGGACAGGTGATCGATGAGGATACCCCGCTGGCACTGATTGAACGGACGGTGGGGAAAGAGGTGGCGGAGGTAGATGGTGTTGAGGAAAGCAAATTGCAGGCGATCGCCACCCGGCACGAAACCTGGTGTCGGTCTTTTGGCAGTGGCTATCTGCTCCCACTGCCGATTGATCATCCCCAGGTGATGTGGGAACAACTCTGTGCATTGGAGCCACCCCGCCTGACCCGAAGACGGGCCAACTTAGAAGATGTCTTCCTGCGGTTAACGGGCAAAGTACTGTCGTAGATGAACTACCCCAAAGGGATACGATTTCCTGGAGCGTGTTATGAAAAGTCCTGCCATTACCCCCTGGGGTGTTTATTCGGTCTGGCGACGGCACGCCAAGGTGTATCAGCGCACCTGGCTGGTGAACTGTCTGCCGCCCCTGAGTGAACCGATTGTCTATCTGGTGGCCTTCGGTTTTGGCCTCAGTCCCCTGGTGGGGGAGATCACCTACCTGGGCCAGAAAGTTTCCTACCTGCAATTCATTGCCCCGGCGATGATCGGCATCGGGCTGCTGTTTCAGTCCTTTTTTGAAGGAGCCTACGCCAGCTTTATTCGTCTCAACTTTCAGCGCACCTGGCAGGCACTCCTGACCGCGCCCCTGAGCTTTGCCGAGGTGTTTCTGGGAGACTGGCTGTGGGCCATGACAAAAGGCATGATCGCCGGAGTGCTCACTGGAATTGTGGCGGTCATCTGGGGAATTTACCCGCTTTCAGCACTGATCCTGGGCCTTCCAGTGATGATTCTCACCAGTCTGCTGTTTGGCGCAATGGGTCTGCTGACGGCTGGATGGGTACGCAGCGTCGATCAGGTGAATGTTCCCATATTTCTGCTAATCATCCCCATGTTCACCCTCTGCGGCACCTACTTTCCCCGCGATACATTGCCGCCCTTTCTTCAGGGAATTGCCGCCATTCTGCCACTTGCCTCAGTGGTTGATCTGCTGCGGTTTCCGATGGGGTTACCCCCTTTCTGGCCGCTGCAACTGCTGTGGCTATTGGGGTTAATGGTGGTGTTTGCGGCAATGGCGGTGCGCAAGATTTATCCAAAACTGGTGCAGTAAGAGCTTGACCGAGAACCCAAATTTTGGAAGGCGCGACGCTGTAGCGTCGCGCCTTCCAAAATTTGGGTTCGCTACCTTTACTGACTCAGGGCTACCCATTAACAATTTCTTTCGTTCACCCCTGAACACAAGAGAGTTCGGCTTTAATCAGGAAGAACCATTTTCACCTGCTGGCACCTTCATGCGTCGAATTCTTGCACTCCTCGGTCTATCCCTCGTGTTCGCTGTCGCCGTTGAACTTGTTCAACCCACTGCCCTTGCCATCCCTTGGATCGCCCAAACTCCCCCAGCAGAGTTAGAAACCGACAGCATCACCCAGGAAAAACAGCGTAACCCCCAGTTTCGCCCCGACCCTGACAACCCCAACATGCTGCGCGACTACGGCTTCAATGAGCCGATCGCCCAGACGGGGAAAGTCACCGTGCGCGGAGATATCCGCCCGATTAGCAGCGATCGCCTGATCACTCCCTGCCCCAGGGACTCTGCGCCCTATGCCCTGGCGGAGAGCACCAACTACAGAGTGCAAATTTGCTCTGCGGAATACGACCCCTGGTTGCCCAAGTACTATATCGGGCGCGCGAAGGACGGCAACAGTGAACTGAGAATTACCAGTACCAACGCCAACGAAGCCCGCCAGCTCATCTTCCGCAACGCTGGATATTCCTACATCCTGTATCGAGACAGCGCCCGTCCCCAACTGAGCAACGCCTACCTGGAGGTCTACACTCCTTCAGGCCGGGGATATGGAGAAGCCCTTTTTTACATCTACGAGCGGTTAGATCGCCCCCGTGGCTAACAATCGCCGCTGGATTCAACGCTGGGTTCTGGGCAAGGCATCCTGGGGGCGTCTGGTGCGATCGCTCCTGCTGATTTATGTTGTCCTCTGTTTATACGTCATGTTTGTCGCCGACCGCATGATCTTTCTACCGCCGCCCGCCAGCTATCGGGACATGCCCAACCTGGTGAAACTGACGACGGAGGACGGCCTCCAGATTGCCGCTCTGTATCTTCCGAACCCTGCTGCGACTTACACCATTCTCTTCAGCCACGGCAATGCAGAAGATATTGGTCAGCTTCGTCCCTATGCGGAGGAGTTACACCGGGCGGGATTTGCCGTCTTCGCCTACGACTATCGGGGCTACGGCAGGAGTCAGGGTACCCCGACCGAAAACGGCAGCTATAAAGACATTGCCGCCGCCTACGTCTATTTGACAAATGAATTGGCGATCGCTCCTCAGCGCATCCTGGTGATGGGGCGCTCCATCGGTAGTGGGCCATCTACCTACCTGGCGGCAGTGAAATCGACAGGCGGGCTAATCCTGGAAAATGCGTTCACCAGTATTCTGCGAGTCGTATTACCCTTTCCGCTGCTGCCTTTCGACAAGTTTCCCAACATCGAACACATTTCTGCCGTGCGATCGCCCGTTTTCATCATCCACGCCCAGCAGGACACCATCATTCCCCCCGCCCACGGCAAAGAACTTTTTGCTGCCGCCAACGAACCCAAGCAATACTGGTGGGTAGAGAAGGCAGGCCACAATAATCTAACTGAAGTGGCAGGAGAAGAATATTTTGAGCGCCTGAAAGCTTTCTCCCGGTGGGCGATCACTCATTCTGCCAGTAGATGATTCCATCGTTCCTCTAAGGGGCTTGCCATAAAATAAAATCCCAATAAAATCCCAGGTTTCGCTTGGCGCGGCGAAGCCGCG
>JBIKWV010000696.1:0-3650 GCA_044356135.1 Elainellaceae cyanobacterium | reverse complement strand
CGCCGCGCCACTTCTTACTGTGGGTTTTATTAGAAATGCCGGATGATCGCCTCGGCAAATTCTGAACACTTCAATGGCTCCACCGGGGGTTCCATCAGGCGAGCCAGGTCGTAGGTCACCTCACCGCTGGAGATCGCCCCACCAATACCCTGCTTGATCAGGTCAGCCGCTTCCTGCCAGCCCAGATACTCCAGCATCATGACACCGGAGAGAATCACAGAGCCGGGGTTGATCCGATCCAGACCCGCATGTTTGGGGGCGGTACCGTGGGTGGCCTCAAAGATGGCACACTCATCGCCAATATTCGCCCCTGGTCCCATGCCCAGACCCCCAACGATCGCTGCTGCTGCATCCGACAGATAATCACCGTTCAGGTTCATCGTCGCCAGAATCGAGTACTCATCAGGACGGGTCTGGATCTGCTGGAAGATGCTGTCAGCAATGCGATCGTTCACCATCACCTTTTTCTTCCACTGTCCGTTGCCGTGGGTTTCCCAGATGCTGTCCAGGACACCCTGCACTTCAGCACACACCTGCGCCTTCTTCTCAGCGGTGAGCGCATCATAGCCCGGTTCAAGCTGGCGGGCGTTGTCCTCGACACTCAGGTCAGACTGCTTCTCCTTATTACTGAGAATCCACGACTCCCGCTCGGTCACGCACTCATTGCGAAACTCCGAGGTAGCCAGCTCATAACCCCAGTCGCGGAACGCACCCTCGGTATACTTCATGATGTTGCCCTTGTGGACCAGGGTCACCATCTGCTTGTTGGGGGGCAGCCGCAAAGCGTGACGCATGGCGCGGCGCACAAGCCGCTGGGAGCCTTTCTTGCTGATGGGTTTGATACCAATGCCAGAATCCAGGGGAATTCGCTTCTTGCCGTGTTCTGGGGTGGCGGGAATCAGGTCTTCGTTGAGGATTTTAATCAGGCGATCGCCCACCTCACTGCCCTGTTTCCACTCAATTCCCAGATAGATATCCTCAGTATTCTCCCGATAAATAATCACATCCAGCTTATCGGGTGTTTTATGGGGAGAGGGTGTCCCTGCGTAGTATTTGCAGGGACGAATACAGGCGTAAAGGTCAAAAATTTGACGCAGAGCAACGTTCAGCGATCGGATGCCGCCACCAATCGGAGTCGTCAGCGGCCCCTTAATCGCGACGCCGTACTCTCGGATAGCGGCCAGGGTGTCCTCTGGCAGATATTGATAGGTGCCGTACACCTCACAGGCTTCATCCCCGGCATAGACCTTAAACCAGACGATCTTACGCGTTCCGCCGTAGGCTTTTTCTACTGCCGCATCAAAAACCCTTTGGGCAGCAGGCCAGATATCTACCCCCGTGCCGTCACCTCGAATGAATGGAATGATTGGGTCATCTGGAACGATTGGCTCACCGCTCTTGAAGGTGATTTGAGTGCCCGATGCAGGGGGCGTAATTTTCTCGTACATGGCGTGTAGCGACTCTCTATAGCGACTCTCAACGGCGGGACCACTCAACAAATGGAGCTTCCTATCCCCCAAATTATGCTACGCGATCGCCCTGCAATGTGTTGCTCTTGCACAGAATCGTTTTATCCTGCTGATGCACCAGGAACCTATCCAAAAGGCCAAATTCTGGAGGGCGCGCCCTCCAGAATTTGGCCTTTTGGATAGGCCCTAAAGGAAACCGGAGCCACAGTGGCCCATTTAAGGAGATTTCCGCAAAAGAAGATACTCGTTGTGTGGACGGTTCCCCCCGCTTAGCGGCTACCGTCTACACACAAAACATCCCAACTACGGCAAATGGCTTGAGATCCCCCTCAATCCCCCTTAAAAAGGGGGACTTCCGATCCAGTTCCCCGCTTAAAAAGGGGGGTAAGGGGCTTGCCATAAAATAAAATCCCAATAAAATCCCAGGTTTTGCTTGGCGCGGCTAAGCCGCGCCAAGCAAAACCTGGGATTTTATTAAACAGCAGATCCCTAAGGGGGGATCAAACCAGGCAAATACTCATTCGGCGGACTTGTGTGTACACGGTAGCCACTTAGCGGGGGGAACCGTCCACACAACGCAGGTCATTTCATTGCTGGCAATCTCCTGATTTACACGTCTTCACAGAAAAATGCGGGTTTTTCAGTAAGATTTCGTATGATAGAGCTACAGCAATCCTTATCGGTGCCTGCATCGGGTTCAGTGTTGCCTCCCTTTACCTGAGGTCAACTCCTCAACCCCTTTCAGCACCAACTTGTGAATGCTGCATCCAGGAGAATTTGATGGGCTTTAATGCTCTTTCGTAAGGTGCAGTAGAGCTTTCCCCTACCCTGCTGCACCTTACCCGTTAGAATCCCTTAGAAGTTGGGCAATCTGAGCATATATGGAGATACTACCGCCACTACTGCTCGCCTGGCAGTCCCTGCAGAGGAGCTGGAATGAAACGGATTTTACTCGTTGACGACGACGTTACCCTCAGGACTGCCCTCATCCGCTATCTGCAAAATCGGGGCTACCTGGTGCAAGAAGCTCGCTCCGGCAAGGAGGCGCTGGACTTGTTTGAGGACAACCCACCTGATCTGGTGGTGTCCGATGTGCTGATGCCAGAAATGGATGGGCTGGAGTTTTGCCGCCGATTGCGAGCAACCCGCTCCGGCCAATTGGTGCCATTTATTTTCCTGTCGAGCCGCAAGGCAGTGGATGACCGGGTACAGGGTCACCAGATGGGAGCAGACGACTATCTGGTGAAGCCCTTTGAACCCAAGGAACTGGTGGCCAAGATTGAGGCACAACTGGAGCGATCGCGCCGCATTCACACTGAAATTGTCCGCCTGATGCAGCAAACGGTTGCCACCGCAGAAGCTGCTCCTGCCGCCGCTACAGCAACCACTCCCTTACCGCTGACGCCCGCTGAAGAAAAGGTTTTCTGGGAAGTGATCCAGGGCTACACCAATAAGCAGATCGGCGATCGCCTGTTTGTCAGTCCCCGCACGGTTCAAACCCACCTCAGCAATATTCTCAGCAAGCTCAGCCTGGAGAATCGCTCCCAGCTCATCCGCTATGCCTTTGAGCGGGGCTACCATCCCCCCACCGAAGCCGAAGACTCATGATCTACGGCCTTGCCGACCTGAACCAGGCGATCACCCTGTCTCCCGACCAGTGGCGTCCTCTGGTTCTGACAAACGGCTGTTTTGACCTGATTCATGCGGGGCATGTGCGCTACCTGAAGGCGGCACGGGAACTGGGGCGATCGCTGGTGGTTGGCCTCAACAGCGATGCTTCCATACAGCAGATCAAGCCGTCTCGCCCGGGAGTGCCGCCTCGTCCGATCGTCCCTGAGAAGCAGCGAGCGGAGGTTGTGGCAGCCTTGAGCGGCGTCAGTGCCGTGGTGCTGTTTTCTGAGAATACGGCTGAGGCGCTGGTGCAGGCGTTGAAGCCAGATATCTATGTCAAAGGGGGAGACTATTCCCTGGAGACACTGCCAGAGGCGCAAATCGTGCTGGGCTATGGCGGACGAGTGGAACTGGTTCAGGTCGAAGTCCCCATCTCTACAACGGCCATTATCAACCGCATCCGGGGATTGCCGGAGCCACGTCAGTAACTGGACTTTTGACTAAATTGCGCCGATTTTCTCCAAAACGCTGACTGCGTCAGCGTTTTGGAGAAAATCGGCGCTGGAATTA
>JBIKWV010000695.1:0-3653 GCA_044356135.1 Elainellaceae cyanobacterium | reverse complement strand
TTGCCTGGTTAGTGTGGCGTGCTGCGCGCGCCACACTAACCAGGCAAAGTTTTTCAACCAGGCAAAGTTCGCTTGGCGAACTACTAGGCAGCTATTCATGTTATTGTGCATTGCTGCCTAAATTGCGCTGATTTTCTCCAAAACGCTGACTGCGTCAGCGTTTTGGAGAAAATCAGCGCTAGAATTAAATATGCCGCGAAACGCCCTCTGAGAGGGCGTTTCGCGGCATTATAGGGAAAATAGTCAAAACTCCAGTACTTACAGTTTTCGTACTGCTGCCTCAATTCGCCGGAGTGCTGCGTGGATATTTTCCAGAGAATTGGCGTAAGACAAACGCAGATATCCGTCGCCGTACTGGCCAAAAGCGGTTCCTGCCAGTACCGCAACCCCTGATTCTTCCATCAGGTAATCGGCCAACGCCTGACAGGGTAGTGGAATCTGTTTGACGTTGGGAAAGACATAGAAGGCTCCCCTGGGTTTCAGACAGCGAATGCCTTCAATCTGGTTCAACCCCTCCACGATCGCATCCCGCCGCCGCTGAAATTCTGACACCATTTGATGGACTGCCTCCTGCGATCCCTGAAGTGCTTCAATTCCGGCGATTTGGGTGAAGGAACAGGTGCAGGAATTGGAGTTGATCATGAGCTGTTCCAGCTTCTGAGCAATCGCCCTCGGAGCCACACCATAGCCCAGACGCCAGCCCGTCATGGAGTAGGTCTTGGAGTGACCGTCGAGCAGGATGGTGCGCTGTTGCATTCCTGGAAATTGCAGAATACTCTGGTGTTCACCTTCGTAGAGAATGCGGGAGTAGATCTCGTCAGAGAGGATGTAGAAATCGTGTTTGGTGGCGAGGTGGGCGATCGCCTCCAGATCCTCCCCCTGCAACAATCCTCCAGTTGGGTTCTGGGGAGAGTTGAGGATCAGGAGTTTGGTGCGATCGGAGATAGCCTGTTCCAGATCTTCAACGCGGAAGCGAAAATCAACTTCCTCCAGCAGCGGCAGTGGTACAGCTTTGCCTCCCACAAAGTCGATCACCGACTCATAGACTGGAAACCCCGGATTGGGATAAATCACCTCATCGCCTACATTCACCAGCGCCAGAATTGTGAAGAAAATAATCGGTTTTGCGCCGGGAGTCACAACGACCTCATCGGGATCCACCGGAATCCCCCGTGTCTGTGCCACCTCCTCCGCAACGGCTTTGCGAAACTCCAGTAATCCTGCTGCAGGTGCGTAGCCGGTATACCCCGCCTGCATTGCTTGAAATGCGGCCTGACAGACGTTTGCAGGTGTTGGAAAATCCGGTTGTCCAATCTCCAGATGGACGATTGATCTGCCCTGTGCCTCCAGACGTTTCGCCTTTGCCAGTACCTCAAACGCAGATTCAGTGCCCAACCGCTCCATCCGTTCCGAAAATTGCAGCATTCGTAACCTCGCTTTTTTTGAAGGTTGCCGACGTAATCGCAGACTTGCTCACCTGCAGCAAACGCTCCTGGTCAAACACCCGCTCCAGCGTCCAGCCCTCCTGCTCAAGCTGCTTCTGCAACGCCTCAGTCGGACGAAAAGCAAGAACCGGAGGCGTACCCGAAGGTGGAATCATTGTCAGGTCAGGGCTTGAGCCAAACAAAAGGTATTGTACATCGGGATTCAATCGATGACTGAGGCTGATCAGATCGCCTGTATTTGTAAAATCATCGCCAATATCACTTATCACAATGGGTGTAGTGAATCCGTTCATGCGCCGCGCTGTTTCTGCATTGAAGTAGCTCAAATCTCGATTCCACCAGCTTTCTGCCCCTGCACTGATGCTCACAGAAATGAGGCTCCCTGCCAGCAGAAGGGCGATCGCCCCCTTTTGCCAGATGGATCGCAAATTCTGCACCTGCAACGAGAGCCAGAAGCCTACCGCAAGCTGCACCGCCGGAAAGCAGGAAATTAAGTAGCGACTGACGGCAGACCGCTTTCCACCCAGAATCACATCAGGCAGTGCTAGCACCAGGAATGGAATAAATGCAGATGTTAGAAGAAATAGCCCGGTTGAACGAGAGGTATGTTGGATTGTTCGGTAGAATGCCAGTCCAATCATGAAGACAATCGGTAGGCGAACGAAATAGGTGACGGGATTATCAAAACCAAAATCAAGATCAAAGAATAGTGATGTAAAGCTCAACATCCACAGTTTGAGCAGATACAGAAAACCGGGGGAGACTTTCGTCCAATTCGTTGTTGCAAATGCTCGGCCCGAATTCCCCAACAGTACACCAATCCAGGGCAGGTAGAGGAATAGAGCCAGGGCGATCGCCCCCAGAAAACCCACAAGCGATAGCCCCAACCATCCTTTGATTGCCTGTGAAGTGATCGCCTGTGAAGTGATCGCCTGTGAAGTGCGTTTACTTCGCACCTCTCCAACGCTCATCAACAGCACGTATACCCCTTGAGCTAATGTTCCCAGTGCAAAAAAAGGATGCGTGTAAAGCCCCATTGCACAGGAGAGGCCAAACCAGACCCACGATCGCCAGTGCCGGATTCTCATTGCCCGCAGGAGCAGCCAACTGCTGAGAATGGTCACTGCGGTCAGCAAACTATACTGCCGTGCCGTCTGCGCAAACAGAATATCGAAGGGTGACAGCGCCAGCAAGACGGTGCTGATCCAGGCGGCAATCGGACTTTCAAATAGTTCGATCGCCAGAAGATACATCAACGGTAGCCCCAGTAAGCTGAGCAGGGCAGGCAAACTGCGAACAGCGGCGATCGAATTACCGAATACCTGCATCCAGAAGCGAGTCGCCAGAAAATACAGCGGTGGATGCTGTGGGTCTTCCACGGCCAGCGATCGCACCGTATCCACTGGCGTACTCCCCGGTTTAATCTCCTCAAACTTCAATAGTTCCGCAGCAGGCAACAAACGATTCTGAAACAACGCCTGATCGATCTCCATCCGGGTGTATCCTGCCGCCCGGAAGACCGTATAGACTTCATCGTGCCAGTACACCTTCGTATCCAGGTTCGTAAACCGCAGCGCCACTCCCACCACGATTAGAACAATGCAAACAAATCGCAGACTGCTCAGTCTGATTTTCTTCTGTTGCATGTTTTCTCCTCCACAGTTCCTGGAACCTTGATGGTACTCCACACCGAACCAAAGGGCGGTTCACTTCTCGTACTCATGCTCCGCCTGGAAATGCCAACCGGAACGCTTTCAGCTCCTGCTGGAGATGGAGGCAGAGCCTCCGGTTCGCATTCCCGGTCAGAGGACTACCGTGTACACACAAAACATCCCAACTACGGCAAATGGCTTGAGATCCCCCTCAATCCCCCTTAAACAGGGGGACTTCCAATCCAGTTCCCCCCTTATGTCCCCCTTGAGGGGGTAGGGGGTGTCAGGGGGGGTAGGGGGGATCAAACCAGGCAAATACTCATTCGGCGGACTTGTGCGTACACCGTAGGGCCAGAGGCCGGGAACGAGGTTGACCAGAGGGCAGTTCCCTTCGACTCCGCTCAGGGAACTGCCATTCCTTTACCACCCCCAACCCTGAATCAACTAACTGGAGTTTTGACTATTTTCCCTGTAATGCCGCGAAACGCCCTCGCAGAGGGCGTTTCGCGGCATATTTAATTCTAGCGCCGATTTTATCCAAAACGCTGACGCCGTC
>JBIKWV010000836.1:0-3143 GCA_044356135.1 Elainellaceae cyanobacterium | reverse complement strand
ATTCAGGTGTTGGATGACATTGGGGGTGTGAGGGCGATCGCCATCCCAAGTCAACGATTTAACCATATGGTGCAGGATTATCTGAGCTTACCTCCAGAGGAACGCAGTAGGACGCTGTTACTGGCAGGAACCAACCAGGAGCGATTAGAACTGACGTGCCTGATTCGTCAGGGATTGCAATCGGAGGGCAGTTTGGGAAGCAATGTCCTTACAGTGTTGGGGCTGCATCAGAAAGACCTCACGACAGCTCAGGCGGCTTATGTTGCCGCCTATGAATCAGGCGATGTAGTGGTTCCAATCCAGGATTATAGGAAACAGGGATTGGTGAAGAATCAGCAGTATGTTGTGATTGCGAAGGATTGGGAGACAAATCGACTGACATTGGAAACACCGATGGGGCAGGTGATTAGCGTTGATCCATCCTGTTGTGAGCGAAAGACGGTTTATGAGTCACAGCGGATTGAGGTGGGGGTGGGCGATCGCCTCCGTTGGACAAAGAACAACCGGACTGCTGGCATCCGCAACGGACAAACCTTTACCGTGACTCAGATTGCGCCGGATGGTACAGCTCAAATTACAGATGCAGACGGCAAGCACCGTCAAATCTCCCTCACGGGCAGACAGTATGTGGATTATGCCTGGGCCGGCACAACCTACAGTAGCCAGGGCAAGACGGCTGACCGGGTGCTGGCGCTGGTTGATTGCACAACCAGCAAGGAGTCCTTCTATGTGGCAGTTTCCAGAGCCAAGCGCCACCTTACGGTTTACACCAGTGACAAAGCAGAGCTAGTGCAACTGGCACAGAAATCCAGAGCGAAAGAAAACGCCAGTGATTACATTCCTTTATTCCAGGGAGCCAGCCATCATGCCCAGACCTCGCAAACGAATCCTTCCCCAGCAACCACCGTCCCAGACTACTGGAAGCGATTGGGAGAATCTATTGGAGAGCGTGTTAGCCAAAGGCTTACAGCCAATACAGGCAGAGCTGTCAGCTGTGAACGAGAAGATTCAGCAGATGCAGCAGGAAATGCATCTTTTGAACGAGAATTTGCAGCCCTTGCCGCAAACCTTGACCAGCATCTTGAACCACTGGCTGGGGCAATTGCAGACTATGTTGAACGAGAAGAACTCAGCGAGTGCGTCGGAGACCTTGCGGGAACAGTTGCGACAATTGATCGCAGCCTTGAGCAGTTGGCAGGTACAACTGAAAGCCGAACTTGCCTTGCAGCAGCAGTTGATCGACTCAATCAGGCAATTGGAGAGCAAATTGGACGGCTTCAACCTTCCAGAAAAAACGACACCGAACGACTCCAACAGCCAACAGAATTAGCGGCTCTCGCTGGAATAGCAGAATCACAAAGGTCAATGGGCAAACCCTCACAGATGACTCTGGGTAAGGAGCATTACCAAGCCATGTGGCGACGGTATAGCCAGGGCGTTCGGGAGAAGGATCTCATGAAGCTGGATAGGTGGGTGGCTCGGAGGGCTTTTGAGGATGGGCAGGAACCGAAGGCGATCGCACTCATGCTGGTTACCGGAAGTGCTTTTGTCAGGCAAATTGAGCAGAGCCGGGGGAGCGAAAGAGCAAGGCAGTACGTGAAGCAGACGATGCAGACCATTTGCCAGTCTGAACACAGCCGGAATCAGGGGCGAAGACTGGGTCGGCAGATGGAGCTGTCGTGAACGCTGCTGCCCATGCAACCTTAACACCATTGCAAGCAGGTACTACAATATGAACAACTGCTGAAACAGTGCCCTCAGTTTTCCTCAAAGTTATGACGACTCAGCAAGTCACCATCACGCTTCCTGAACCTGTCTTTCGCCAGTTTGTCCAGATGGCTGAGGCAACGCAGCAATCTGTGGAATCGCTGATCGCGCAGAGCGTGGTCAGTAATCTGCCCCCATCGACTGACCAAGCTTCTCCGGAGATGCGAGGGGAGCTATTGAGGATGCAAACTTTAAGCATTGAGGCATTATTAGAAATTGCCCAAGCCCAAACTGAGCAGCAGCAGCATCAACGCCACTCTACCCTGTTAGAGAAGCAACAGGAGGAGGAACTCACCGCAGAGGAGCGACAAGAGGTGGCGAATTTACGGGCAGCGGCTGACCGATTGATGCTGCGGAAAGCTTATGCCTGGTCGATTCTGCGCTGGCGAGGATACCGACTTCCGGCACTGAATGAATTAGCGGTGCCAGCGTGACGATTCCTGAAAAACTGCGCCAGCAGGTGATTGCTCTTGCCGATTTTCGGTGCCAGTATTGCAAAACTTCGGCTCGACTGACGGGGACTCTGCTGATCATGGAGCATATTTTGCCGCGATCGCTAGGAGGAGCCAGTGATCTGAGCAACCTCGCCGCCTCCTGTTTACCGTTGCAATGAGTTCAAGGGGGCGAAAACTCACGCGATCGACTCAGAGACCGGACAGTTGACGGAATTGTTCAATCCCCGACACCAGCAGTGGAGCGATCACTTCGCCTGGGTCAACGGCGGCACTCACGTCATTGGCCTGACGGCGACGGGGCGAGCAACGGTCATTGCCCTCCGGCTGAACAACGACAATCTCGTAGAGGCACGAACAATCTGGATAGAGGGCGGGTGGCACCCACCTACCAGTAGCCCCTGACTTTGGCCTACCCGAGTTCAACCTGCTCCAATTTCCGTAACGCCTGAAAATCCTGTTGCATTGCAGCTCTTGCCCGCTCAGACAATGCTTGTCCCCTAACAACTGCCCTCGCAACCTCAGTAATTCGCTTCAGGTAGTTTTCTGATCTGCCCAATTCGTAGGCCGTTTGGTACCATTTCCAAAGAATTCGCGTCGCCTGCTTATCCCAAGCTGGTGGTGTCACCCGTTCTGGGTGTCCATCCAGCATTAGCCGCTCGTTCCAATCCTTTCCGTAAGCAGGCATGAGACGCTGAACCCCCGGCAACTCCTGAGCGATTCTCCAGGCAATGACTTCTCCAGCAGCGTCCGCATCAAATGCAGCCATCACCTGATCACCGCGTTCCAAAATTGGCTTGAGCAGTTCACCTGGGACTGCACCAGCTCCATCGGTAGACAAATAGACGCTTACCCCGTCCACTGCCTTCCGTGGTTTGTCCAGAACCGCCAGCGAGAGCGCATCGATCGGTGACTCCGTTAATA